>DASYIU010000274.1:0-14972 GCA_035997285.1 Methyloceanibacter sp.
TGAATGCCGATGAGCTGTTGCGGCTCTCGGAGCGGACTCTCGTCGCGCCGCTCGATCCCTTCGCGCGGGGCATCGTGGCGGCGTCGGCAAAGCGCGTGTCGGTGGTGACGGCGGTGAGCCCCGCAGCGCTAATCGACATGCTGTTCGTCGGGACGGAGAACTTGCGCATGCTGCGCCGGCTCGCCACGCTTTACGGGGCGCGGCCCGGCACGCTGTCGCTGCTCAAGCTCGCCCGCATGGTGGTGACCCATATCGTGCTGACCGGCGGCATCGCGCTCGGCGACGACGTCATCCAGCAGGTGATCGGCCACGGGCTGACCGCCAAGCTCTCGGCGCGCCTCGGCGAGGGCCTGTTCAACGGGGCGCTGACCACGAGGATCGGCATCGCGGCCATCGATGTGTGTCGGCCGCTGCCCTATATCGAGAGCCAAAGGCCCCGCTTCCGCGAGCTCGTCGCCGAGGTCGCTGGCGTTCGCTAAGAGCGGGCTCGCTTCGGCCCGGCGGCACTCAGCCTAACAGCCGGCAACCGTCGACAGCGACTTGCTGCGACTGGCCGTCTTTGAATTTGAGCGTGACCGTGATCTTGTCGGCGCAGGCCAAGCCGCCAACGCTGACGCGGAAGCCCGTCTTCTGCTCGCTTGAGATTTGCGATTGGGGCATGACCGCGGGCGTGTCGAAGTCATAAGCGACCGCGGCGAGACGCTGCTTCACGTCTTCGGGAGGATCGAGCCACAGCTCGAAGTGGTAAAGCGGCCGGCCTCGATCCTCGCCCTTGATCTCGGTCGCCTTCGCCTTGACCCAGCCCTCAACGTCGCCGCTTGGCGGAAGATGCACGAGCGGCAGCGCAGGAGGTGGCGCGGCAGGTGCTGCCACTTCAACTGGTTTAGCCGGTTCGGCCGAGGCTTCGGCGGGCCCATCGGGGCTAAGCGGTACCGGCTCGGCCGCGGCCCAGGGAAGCACTTCTCTCCCGGCAGAGTTTGCGGCGAAGGTCTTTCGCTCGGACGGGTCGGCGTGCTCGCGATCCCACGACGGCTCCTCCGCCAGGCCGTCGAGCCGGGGCTGCCCGGCTGCAATGGGCGCGTCCTCCGCCTTCGCCGCCGCGGGGGCTGATTTCGGTATGCTCTCAATCTCGGGAAGCTTGGCGACAACGGTCTCGCCGCCGGGGGCGCGCGCGACTTGCGCTTGTGGCGTGCGGCCGCTTCCATCCGCGAAGCGAACGACAAGGAGACCCGGAATTCCGACCGCTCCCGCGCCAAGCGCAAGAACAGCCTCGAACGCCACCAAGCCCGCAACCAACGCTAGACTGATCGTGCGGGCGCCACGGTGGTTGCCCACAGCACGCATGGAACTACCCGCGAAAACGCCGCAAATGAAACGCGCCAGACCCTCTCGCGCGAAGGCATGAGTTTAACGATCTTGGGGGCCAAGGGAAGCTCTTCATCCATCCCGCCCCCGGCAATCGGGCGTTCTGCGCCAAGGACGGGATTCGGGCCCGCGGCGACCGGACCCAGGGATGGGCGTCCACGCTCCTGCCTCTCCGCGTCGTTCGGCCGGGCGAGCGGTGGATAGCGGGGATAAGCCTCTCCTTCCCCGTGCGCCTCGTGCTTGCTCATGTATGCTTGGTTTGTGGGCGGACCGGTTGTGGAAAGTGCCGGCGGAGAAATCCGGCGGAATCGGAAGCAGGCGGAAAACTCACGGGGCAAGGCAAGCCCAATGTCGTCCATTGCCATGGGCGGCTGAAGGCGGAGGAATGAGCAAGTGCAATGTGCCGCGGTCTGGCGGCGCCGCCGCAATACCGTGAGGCGGAACCGACAGGGTGCTTTGTGCCGCGCATGCCACCGCTGAATTTGGCTCCGGCCCGGCCAGGGCGGGAACCACGTCGTAGCAACGCGACGCTAAATAAGGACCGTGGTCGGGTCACGCCGCCGCTGCATGGGGAACCATGGAGCCGAGCGCGGGACTCAGAGACCGAAAGGTCTCGGCGAGCGCCGGACTGATCGTCCCGAACGGGCGTGAGGCTCGACATCGCACAGGGAGGCGGGGCCGCAAAGCTCCGCCTTTCCTGTTTTTTTGCGCCCGTTCCAGCGCCTTATCGACCCTTTAGCTCCTGGCGCGCGCCCGATAAGATCGCCCCGCCATGAGAGGGACCAATCCAAGGATTGCGGTCTACGCCGCCGTCGCCGTCACGGCGGCGCTCTTGCTTGCAACGCTTTCGGCCTGTGGCGCCGTGCCGCGCTTCAAAGGGCCCAAGCAAGGTGCCTCGACCGAGGCCGAAGCGCGCTACGCAGCGCCCGAGGATCCTCTGGCGAGGCCCATGCAGGTAGCGTGGACCTCGGCGCGGGCGACCCATTGCGGCTTCGTGTTCAATCCCGATCAGCTGCGATCCGATTTCCTCGCGGCCGAAGCGCGATCCGAAATACCGCCCGAACAGATGACGAAGATCCAGCGCGCTTACGACTACACCCGCAAATCGGTGCTCGGCACCATCAAGGACGATCTCAGCTATTGCAATAAAGCGCGGACGGCGGCCATCAGGCTCGACCTCAGCCGCTATCTGGCCGGCGACTACACGCCCACGGCGCGCATGGCGCGGTGAGCGCCGCTCTTATGCGTCACGGCGCGGGCGCGGGTTGGGTCAGAGGCTTGGGCAGCGGCGAGTAAGGCGGGGTTACCGATCCCGTGGCCCGAGGCGCTTCCTGTGACTCAGCGTCGTGAGGCGACGGTGCGGGCGCCTGCTTCTCCTGTTCGATCCTCTGCGCAAGCCGCATCAAGCTCGCCTCGTCCCCCTCTCCGGCAAGGAGATAGGCGATGCCGTCTTGAGACCAAGCCACGCTGCCGATGGCGCCATATTGCTTGAAGACGGGCGCGCCGCTCCCTCCACCCTTCCTGGCATAGAGGGCAATGGGAGCGCCACTCGTGCCGAGATATAATAGTTGCGCCAGAGGCTCTTCGCCTGAGCGCAAGAGTTGTGCCCGCACAAAGCGGAACCCTTGGGGCCGTAGGTCCGGCAGCTTGACGCTCGGCCCGATGGTCTGGGCGAGCTGGAAGGCGATGAGGTCCTGATTGCCCTGGCTCTCGAGAGCAACCTCCAGGCTGGCGCGGCTGAGAAGCGCTTGCGCGCGGGCGGCTTCCTCCTGCCATGAGGGTGGGAGGCTCCCCACATAATCGGGGTCGGTCGCGCCAGAAGGATGGCGTGCGAGCTCAGGCATCACCAGCGGCCAGCCATAGCCGGCCATGGCAAGAACGAGCGCCGCGGCGAGCCCGGCGCCGGCAAGCGCAATCTTGGCGGGGGTGCCCCACGCGATGAAGATCCCGGGACGTTGCGGGCCCAACTTCACCGCGACTTCGGCCTCTTCGCCGGCGAGGATCGCCTCGAAGGCCGCCTCGAGCCGGCTATGGGCATCCTTCAGCGCATCGACGCGGCGGGCGATGACGTCGTCTTGGGCGAGCACCTTCTCCACCGCGCGGGTCTGTTTGCGTGCCAGCTGTCCGTCGACATAGGCAACGAGCAGTTCATCGCTGAGTTCGGTCATGGTAGTCCCTTGCTAGGCCCTTCCGGGTAAAGATTTTCGATGGTGGCGCCCGACGGCGCTAGCACGCGCGAGCTCAGCCGGTCGGCGAGAGCGGCGCTGATGCGGACCAGCCGCGCGCCGATGGTGTCGGCGGGAACGTCGAGCACGCGCCCCGCATCGATATGGTCGAACCTCTCGCCATAGACGAGCAGCAGGGTCAGGCGTTGCTGCGGCGGCAGATTGCCGAGGAAGCCTGCCGTCAAGCCGTCGACCTCCGCACTCCCCTCCTGGTCGAAGAGACGCTCGAAGCTCGCGTCGTCCGTCTTCGCCTGGCCCATGGGATCGGCGTGGCCGCGCAGCTCGTTCAGCCAATGCCGATATAGCTCGGCGAAGGCCCAACGATCGAGCGCCGTGCCGCGCTGGTAGCGGTGCTGCTCGGCAAGCATGCGCTGAAGCGCCCGGCCGAGGAGTGCGGTGCCTTCCCTGCGCGCGCCCACCATGAGGCCGGCAAAACGCTTGAGCCGCGGCAGCATGGCAATGAGGCCGGGCCGTATGGAGTCGTGGAATTCCTCTGCCTGCACCTGATCGTTCCCCGCCGCATGGGTGAGTGCTGGCCGCGCAGAAACACCCCACGCGAATCAAAGGATAGCATATTCGGCGAGGGTCGGAGCCAGCCGCCCGTAAGGCCGCCAGCAAAAAGCGCTTGCGTCAGGCGCCAAGCTGCCCAATCTTTGCGCAAGGAGCGGGATATTGTCCATGTCGGTCGTACCCCACGGCTCGGATCAGACGGAGTCGCAGCCCATCGCACCGTCACCCCGGCGCGCCAAAGACGTTACAACGAGCGCCGTCGCCCGGACGAAAGACGCGACCACTAACGCGCTCACCGAAGCGTGGTCGAAGATGGTTGGCCGCAAACCAAACGCAAGCCACGAGGCGAGCAAGGCGCGCACCGCTGAGCGCCTCGCACGCCTTGCCGACAAGACCAAAGCCCGAACCACGACCGCGGTAGCCGCGAGCAAGGTCGGGCTCGCCCGCGCCGTCGAGATCGGGCGCGAGAACGTCTTGCCCGAGCTCGAGCGCACCGGCGCCATGCTGAAGGAGCGCGCCCGTCCCGAGCGGCTGCGCCACGACTACCGCGAATATCTCATCAAGCTGCACGACCAGGTGCTCGACCGTCACACCGAGTCGCTCTTCTTCGTGCCGACCAAGGACCACGTGCCGCTCAAGGGGCTGACCATACGCGGCGACAATCGGCAGTATGGCCACGACTACCGGCCTTCGCCGTGCAGCCTGTTCGCCTGGACGCTCGCCTCGATCGACTACGATCTCTCGCGGCTCACCTTCGTCGATTACGGCGCCGGCAAGGGACGCGTGCTGCTGCTAGCCGCCGAGCATCCTTTCGCGGCAATAGGCGGCATCGAGTTTGCCGAGGAGCTGCACGACGACGCGATCATGAACCTCGCGCAGTTCCCGCGCAGCCGCATGAAATGCCGCAACGTGGAATGCGTGCTCGACGATGCCAGCGCGCTCGGGCCGCCTGAGGGAGAGTCGGTCCATTACTTCTTCAACCCGTTCGGGCGGGAGGTTTTCGCCGAAGTGCTGCACAACCTCGTCGTCTCTTACCGCAAACGGCCGCGCCGGCTCTATCTGATACTCATCGATCCGGTGGCGACGGATCTCGTCGACGACAGCGGCGTGTTCACGCGGCTCGAGCTGCCGCTGCCCGAGCGCATCAAGGTGAAGCTGTTCAGCCCTTACGAGATCGCGCTTTACCGCTCGCTGGCTTAGCAGCGCGCGGTATGAAAAAAGGCGCGCCAAATATTTCCGCTCTCCCCTTGTGGGAGGGGGCTTTCCGCCGCGATCTTGCGCGTCGCGCTCAAGTAGCGAAGCGGTAGCGCATTTAAAGACGCGCAAGTCGGATGGCGGAAAGGGTGAGGGGTGATTCATCTCTACTGACGCGGCTTCTGCGCTTACCCCTCACCGCGCGCCGAATGGCGCGCGTACTCTCCCACAAGGGGAGAGTGGGAAGTGCGTTGCGTGCTCTACGAACAGTCATGCTCTCCGTCTCCGCGACGCCTAGCGTCCGGAGTTTGGTCAATCGACCCCCTCATCGATCCTTCGAGACGGGCCTAGGGCCCTCCTCAGGATGAGGGGGATGGCGCGCCGAAAAGCGCAGACCTATGGTTCGTGTTCCGTTGCCGGAACACGCGGGCGCCTCTCGGCGCGCCATAAGCGGCGATTTGCGGCAGCGGGCCCCGCTTTCCAGTTAGGGAATCGCGCTAAGTAGGCCAAAGGCCGGTAGCGCAACACCCAGGTCGTCAGCCAGCTCCTGGCAAGGACTCCTAGTGGTCCCGGGGGAGCTCCGATGCCGCCCGAGTGCCCGGATGCGAACTAGACCCGCGGGCGCCGCTACCATCGTCCCGCCTCACGACGCCTCATGAGAACGCCCCTAAGCGGACGAGGTGGACGCAGGATAAATGAGGATTCAGGCCCGGGGATAAGGTGGGCAGAGACTTTGCAGGTTGGGCGGCAAGAACTCAACCGGCAGCGTCACTTCACGCCGAGCTTCTTCTGTAGGCTCGACGACGACGTGGTGTATTGGAAGATCAGTTTCTTGTCGGGATAGACATATTTATGGGCCGCTTGCGCCATGAGCGCGGCCTCGTGGAAGCCCGACAGGATCAGCTTTAGCTTGCCCGGATAGGTGTTGATGTCGCCGATGGCGAAGATGCGGGGCTCGCTCGTCTCGAACTTCGCCGTGTCGACCGGGATCAGGTTCTCTTGCAGATTGAGACCCCAATCGGCGACCGGTCCAAGCTTCATGGTGAGGCCGAAGAAGGGCATCATGACCTCGGTGGGCTGCTCGAAGGTGACGCCGTCGGCGCCCTTCACCGTTACCGAGGTGAGCTGGCCGCCCTCCCCGTGCAGCTCCGTGACTTGGCCGAGCTTGAAGTTGATATTGCCGCTCTCGACGAGGTCGAGCATTTTCTGCACCGACGCGGGAGCGGCGCGGAACTCGGCGCGACGGTGCAGCAGGGTGAGCGACTTGGCCACCGGCCGCAAATTCAACGTCCAATCGAGCGCCGAGTCGCCGCCGCCGACGATAAGCACGTCGCGATCCTTGAAATTCTCCATCTTGCGCACGGAGTAGAAGACCGAGGTGCCCTCATATTGCTCGATGCCGGGGAGCGGCGGACGCTTCGGGGTGAAGGACCCGCCGCCCGCGGCGATCACCAGGATCTTGCAGTCGAGCTTGGTGCCGCCATCGGTGGTGAGCCTGAAGCCGCCCTCGAGGCGCTCGAGACTTTCGACCCTCTGATTGAAATGAAACTCGGCGCCGAAGGGCTTGATCTGTGCCATGAGCCGGTCGGTCAGCTCCTGGCCGCTGACCACGGTGAGCCCCGGGATGTCGTAGATCGGCTTCTCTGGGTAAAGCTCCGCACATTGGCCGCCCGGGCGGTCGAGAATGTCGACGACGTGGGCCTTGATGTCGACGAGGCCGAGCTCGAACACGGCAAAGAGCCCTACGGGCCCTGCCCCTACGATGACGGCGTCGGTCTTGATCACGTCCTCTGACATGGCGGAGCTCAGAACTGCTTGTCGGGGATGCGCACCACCAGGCCGTCGAGCGCATCGGTGACCTTGATCTGGCAGCTCAGCCGGCTCTCCGGCCTGACGTCGAAGGCGAAATCGAGCATGTCCTCCTCCATCTGCTCGGGGTGTCCGGTAGGCTCTCGCCAGGCCTCTGCCACATAGACATGGCAGGTCGCGCAGGCGCAGGCGCCACCGCATTCGGCGGCAATGCCGGGGATCGAATTCTTCACCGCGGCCTCCATCACCGTCATGCCGGGCTCGGCCTCAACCACGCGCTCGACCCCGTCGTTCTGAATAAAGGTGATCCTGGCCATGACATTGGAGGGCTGAGCTGTCATCCAATCTTGGGGACCGGGCAGCGGCTGACACCCGCGCCCGAAAGATGGGGCGCGAGACGGGATGTCCACTCGCGGCCTGTGCTCTATAGGGCAATTGAAAGTGAGACTCCAGCGCCTTCAAGGCGCACTCTCAAGGCTCAGCGGGTCAGCGGTCCTTGAGCAGCGACCCGATATAGGTCTTGGCCTCGGTCAGCGAGGATTCGACCTCGCGCAGGCTGAGCGCCCGGGCACTGGGCAAGTCCGCGACCGAAAGCGCCTCGGCGCGTTCGGCGGCCTCCGCCGTGCGCCAGGCGCCGATCGCCCGCGCCGATCCTTTGAGCGAATGGGCGGCGTCCTTCCAATCCTTGTCGGACTGAGCTTGGTTGAGCCGCTCGAGATAGACGAACGATTGGGTGCAGAACAGCTCGAGCACCTCCCGCTCAAGAGCGCGCTCGCCGAGAGTGAAGCGCGACAGGTACACAAGATCGACGGGCCGCACGGACCCCTTCCGCACCGCGGGCCGCTGCCCGCTTTCGACCCAGGCCACCGCCATTTCGCTCGCCATGCCGTTCTCCCCTCGATTGTTCCGTATCCGGCGCCTAGTCCTCACGTCGATTGGGACGCTTTTTAGGTGCATTGCGGCAGGAGGCGAGGCGATTGTGTGGTGGCCTTGACCGGCGAGACCGTTACCTTCCTGCAACCAAGGCCTCCCCTCTTACGTGATTCGCACCCTCTAGGCACCAGAATCTGCCAGCAAATTGAAAGTCTTATCGCGCGTAAACCATACCCACCGATTAAACTTTTTTTAGCCCTAAAAATTCGTTAACGATGAAGGGAGAACGGGGGAATGCGTCAGGGGCCCTTCCGGATAGACTCGTCTGGAAGCTAACGCGGTGCCCGCTGACGTACGCGCCGCTTCCGGGGTTGGGTGCAGGGGGCGCAAATTCTCTCATAAGTTTCCGTTGGTGCGAGGAACGCGTTATGGCGCAAGAGCAAGCGAAGTCGCCGTCGGGTGAAGCCGTATCAGGAGCCAAGGACCAAAGTCCGAACCCTCTTGAAGCCATGACCCGGGCCCGGGAGGAGAAGTCGGGCGATGCCCCGATCCCCGAACGAGGCCTCGATATTCCGAAGCGAACGACACTGGCGGAGCGGCTGAAAGCCGAGCAGAGGAAACGCGAGGGCGCCGGCGCCGAGCAGAAAAGCCGCGAGGCAATCTTCTCCGACGCCAAGCGCGAGGCGGCCTTCGCCGATCCGAAGCGCGAGGGCGGCGGCGTCGAGCCCAAGCGCGAAGAGCCAAAGCAGCAGCCCGAGGAGGCAAAGCCTCCACTCGATTTCGCTGAAGCTGCGCCCGGCACTCCCCCGCCCCCGCGGCAATTTACCCGGACGCGGCGCCCGGCCGGTCCACCCCCGCAGAGGCGATTGGCGACCCCCGCCAATGACGACCTTCCTTCGATCGGCGGGCTGATCTTCGCCCTCCAGCAGAGGCCGTCGCGGACACCCTTCCTGATCGCGCTGGCCGCGTCGGTCGCCTGGTTCATCATCGGCGGTTTCTTTGCCTTCGGGCTCATTTCGGCCCAGGTCTCCGCGGGCGGCGTCTCGGGCCTGGTCGGCAGCGCTTCGGCGCTCACCGCGGCCGTCGCCATCCTCGTCCCCATCGTCATTTTCTGGTTCCTCGCCCTCCTCGTCTGGCGCGCCCAGGAGCTCCGCCTGATGGCCTCGGCCATGACCGAGGTCGCCGTCAGGCTCGCCGAGCCAGACAAGCTTGCCGAGCAGTCGGTCGCCTCGGTGGGGCAGACCATCCGCCGCCAGGTGGCGGCAATGAACGACGCCATCTCGCGCGCCATCGGGCGGGCGAGCGAGCTCGAGGCCATGGTGCACAGCGAGGTGGCAGCACTCGAGCGTTCCTACGGCGAGAACGAGCTTCGCGTCAGGAACCTGATCAGCGAGCTTGCCACCGAGCGCGAGGCGCTTGCCAATAACAGCCAGCGGGTCAGCGAGGCGCTGAAGGGCGTGGGCGCGCAAGTCGCCCGCGACATTTCCACCGCCAGCAGCACCATCGACAAGAAGCTCGCCGAGCGCGGCTTGCAGCTCACCGAGCTCCTCGTCTCCCGCTCGAGCGAGGCCGCCGAGCAGGTGCACAAGGCCCAGACCAGGGTCACCGAGGCCGTGCCGGGCCTGCTCGAGCGCTTGAGCAAGGAACAGGGACGCCTCTCCCAAGTCATCGAAGGGGCGACGCAGAACCTCGCCGCACTCGAGAGCGTCGTGGTGCAGCGGACCACCTCCCTCGACAAGACCATGAAGGAGCGCACCGAGGCGCTGCAGACCTCGCTCGCCAGCCGCATCAAGGGGCTCGAGACCTCCGTCGCGCAAGGCGCCATCCTCCTCGACAAGACGCTGAAAGACCGCACCGACGCCTTCGCCACCTCGATCGGCCAAGGTACGGCCGGGCTCGACAAGACCATGAAGGACCGCACCGAGGCGTTGAACGCCTCCGTCGCTCAGGGCGCGGTCGTGCTCGAGAAGACGCTCAAGGATCGTACCGAGGCCTTCACCGGTCTCGTCTCTCAAGGGGCGGTGCTGTTCGACAACACCTTGAAGCAGCGGACCGAGGCGTTGACCGTCACCATCGGCCAGGGGGCCGCTGCGCTCGACAAGACCCTGAAGGATCGCACCGAGGCGTTCGTGGTCTCGGTCGGCCAGGGCGCCGGCCAGCTCGACAAGGCGCTCAGGGACCGCACCGAGGCGTTCACAGGCCTCGTCTCGCAGGGCGCCGTCGTGCTCGACAAGACCTTGCAGGAGCGCACCAACGCCCTTGCCAACGCGATCGGCCAAGGCGCCGCCATGCTCGACAAGACGCTTATCGCCCGCACCGGCGCCTTCAACGCCATGGTCGATCAGCGGGCGTTGCTCCTCGACAAGCAGCTCATCGACCGCACCGGCGCCTTCGCAGCGGCGCTCGATCAGCGGGCTTCGCTGCTGGACAAGTCGCTGCATGACCGCACGTCTCAGTTCATCACGGCCATCAACCAGGGCACCATGGCGCTCGACAAGTCGCTCGCCGAGCGCGCCGAGGGCTTCACCAACTCGCTGTTCCAGCGCGTGAGGGCTCTGGAGACGGCGATCAGCCAGCAGACCGGCACCCTCGACAAGACCATGACCGAGCGTGCCCAGGCGGTCATCATGGCGCTCGCCGAGCGCCTCAAGGCGATCGACGCCACCTTCAGCCAGCGCACCACCGAGACCGACAGGATGCTCGGCGAGCACGCCCGGGCGACCGAGGCGACCTTCGGCAAGCAGACCGCCCAGCTCAACCAGGTGCTCGCCAACAACTCGGCGATGATCCGGCAGACCGCCGATCAGGTCGGCGCCCAATCGAAGGAGGCCGTCTCCATCCTGACGAGCCAGACGCAGACGCTGCGCGACGTCTCGCGCGGGCTGCTCGAGCAGATCCACGGGCTCACCCAGCGCTTCGAGAACCAGGGTCAGGCCATCCTCACCGCCGCCAAGGCGCTCGATTCGTCAAACACCAAGATCGACTCGATCCTCGAGGGCCGCCACCAGGCGATCATCGCGCTCCTGCACACGGTCAACACCAAGGCGAAAGACCTCGACAACATGATGCGCTCCTATGCGGGCATGCTCGAGAACGCCATGTCGGGCGCCGAGGCGCGGGCCAAGCAAGTGGGCAGCTCGCTCGCTCGCGACACGGCCGGCCAGACGCAACAGGCGCTCGCCCAGATCGAGCGTCTGCGCGAGGAGGCGCAAGCCCACACCGCGCGCGCCGTCGGCGACCTCAAGGGCAGCTTCGAGACCATCATCACCCAGATTGGCCGGCAGCTCGAGCAGATGCGCGGCCAGTTCGACAACACCTCGCGCGGCATGCGCGAGGCCGCCAAGCAGACGGCGACCGATCTCGACGGCATGCGCCAGGAGATGCAAAAGCGCATGGAATCAATGCCGGAGCATACCGCGCAAGCAACTGCGGCGATCCGCAAGGCGCTGACCGATCAGCTGAAGGAGATCGAGTCGATCACCCCCGCGCTGACCCGGGCGGCGACGCAAAATGTCGCCGCGCAAGTGCAAGCGAACGCCCCCGATCCCTATCGGCAGCCGCCCATGGGCCGGCCGGCGCCCCAACACGACCTGCCGCCGATGCCGCGCGGGTCGAGCTTCGCGCCGCAAACCGAAGAGGCTCGGCCCGCGGCAAGCCGGTCCGACCTGCCGCCACTCCCGCGCTTCGATGGCAGAGGCCGCCCGGTGCCGGGACAAGACGGTGGCGACCTCGGCCAAGTCGCGGGTGGTCTCGCCCAGCAGCTCGCAGGTGTTTCGCAGGCGCCGCGCGGGCAAGGTGCTTGGGGCGGCGGCGATCCTCTCTCCTCGGACCCGGGTTATGCCGCCGGCGGCCAGGGCTTTGGCACCCGCAACGCCCCGCCGGTGCAGGCGGGGAGCGCGAGCGGCCAGCTCCGCCTCGATGAGATAGCCCGCGCCATCGACCACCGTACTGCGGCCGAGGTCTGGCAGCGGTTCAGGGCCGGCGAGCGCGGCGTGCTCGGGCGCCACATCTACAGCCCCGAGGGCCAGACGACGTTCGACGAGATCTCCCGCCGCTACGATCGCGAGAGCGACTTCCGCATGACCGTCGACCGCTATATCGGCGACTTCGAGCGGCTGCTTGGCGAGGCCGAGCAGACCGATCCCGACGGCAGGATGCTGCAGAGCTACCTGACCTCAGAGAACGGACGCGTCTACCTTCTGCTGGCACATGCGAGCGGGCGGCTGCGCTAATCCAATCGTTTAGGCTTCCCCAGCCCTGGGCCCCCTCCCTCCCCCTGAAAACGAGCGCGGGGGCCAAGTATTTGGGGCGGGCAGCGGGCCCTCACCCTGAGGAGGGCCGAAGGCCCATCTCAGGGTGAGGACAGAGGCGCTCGCAGCCATACGGTCAATGCTTCGAGACGCGCCCTATGGGCGCTCCTCAGCATGAGGCTTATACCGAAGGCCTAGACGCGGCGGGAGGCGACCCAGGCGGTGGTGTCTTGCAGCACCTCGGTGAAGGCCTGGTTCAGAGCGGCGACGGCATCGCCTGGACTGTCGGTGGTGGCCGGCACACGGGCGCTGAAGCCCTTGGTGGCCACCACCTTGCCGGAGCTCACATTGATCAGCCTGGCAAAGATCTCGATCTCGGCGGCGGCGCGTCCGCTCGACACATCGATCTGGAACGAGCGCAACTCGGTGGCGAGAGCGTATTGGCCGTTGGAGGCGCTCACGGCCTTGACCGCGCCGGAATTCTGGAAGGTCTCGATCATGCGCGCCTGAACGAGGCGCGGCAGCCGGTCGCTCCAGACAATGCCCTTGTAGTAAGAGACCTGATCGGCGGTCGGGCGCACCATGAGGCGGTCCGTCTCGAGCGCGTGCACGGCAGTCGGCTCGTAAACCACGAGCTGCCAAGCCGCCGGCTTCTTGGTGCCGGCGAAGGAGCGCGGGGCGACGAGATCGTAGGTGGTCGGCGGTCTTGTGGACGCCAAGGCGCAGCCGACTAGGCCCAGGCAAAGCAAGCCTGCAGCCAACGTTGGCGCGCATCGCGACATGTCCGATCGCCCCCTGTTAGGAGACACGCCCCATTCCCGCGAGGGTGCCCTATTGTCCTTTTGGAGTGTATTCCGGAACTTGGTTTCCACCAAGCAAAAAGCCTTTTGGATCAGCCTCTAGCTTCTCCAGAATCCGGTTCAGCGTTACCGCCGTACGGCGTCCCTCTTGCATGAATGCGCCGAATTGCTGAAGGCTATCCTTGGCCTGGCGGGTGAGCCCATCCATGTTGTCCCCGAGCGATAATTCGAGCTTGCCCGACAAGGTCTTGAAGTTTTGAGCGCCATCCGTCACGTCGCTGATGGCGAGGCCGATGTCGTCCTTCTTGGCGTTCAGCATGGTGGTGAACTGCTCGACATTGGTCACCGTGGTGTGGATCGAATCCTGGTTCTCGGCGACGAGGTCGTTCAGCTTGGTGAGGAGCGCATTGGCATTGTTCATCATCGCCGGGGCGGCGTCGAACAGACCCTGGCCGCCGCCTGAATCGGCCTTGATCATCGGGATCGGATCTTCGGCGGTGGCGACCAGGAAGGGCGAGTCGGGGGTGCCCGGGCTGATCTGCACGCCGCTGCCGCCGGTCAGGCCCATGGACTGGATGCTCCCGCGGGAGTTCTGGCGCACCGGTGTGCCATCGCTGACGCTGATCAGCACCTGGACCTTGCGCGCGTCCTCAGGGTCAAGCGCGAAGGACTGCACCTCGCCGACCTTGATGCCGTTGAAGCCGACGCTCGAGCCCGTGGTCAGCCCGGCCACCGAGCTCTGGAAGACGATGTAGTAGCGCTTTCCCCCGCCGGCGAAATTGCTCATCCAGAACACGAAGATGAAGGCGAGCACGAGCACGCCGAGCACGAAGCCCCCGATCATCAGGTAGTTGGCTTTGGTTTCCATCCAACCGGTTCCTCAAAACTGAAAACACGCATCAGGCGGGTATTCTCGGCCGCTCACCCGGCGAGGCCGCCCTCGCCCGCTCGCCGCAGAAATATTCCTTGATCCACGGGTGGTTGGGATGGCGCTGCAGCTCGGTCGGCGAGCCCGTCCTCACGATCTTCTTGTCGGCAAGCACGGCTACCCTGTCGCATACGGTGAAGATGGTATCAAGGTCGTGGGTCACCATATAGACTGTCAGGCCAAGTGTCTGCTGTAGCTTGCGAATCAGGTGATCGAAATCCGAGGCGCCAATGGGATCGAGGCCCGCCGTGGGCTCGTCCAGGAACACGATCTCCGGATCGAGCGCCAACGCCCGGGCAAGGCCGGCCCGCTTGCGCATGCCGCCGGACAGCTCTGAGGGAAACTTGTGTGCGGCGGTGGGCGGCAAGCCCACCATGGTAAGCTTCAGGAAAGCGAGATCGTCCATCATCGCCTGAGGCAGCTCGAGATGCTCCCGCATCGGCACCTGGATGTTCTGCAGCACGGTGAGCGAGGAGAACAGTGCGCCGTCCTGGAAGAGGATGCCCCAGCGTTTCTCGATCTCGAGGCGATCCTGTGGCGACAGCGTCTTGGCGTTTTGCCCGAACAGCCCGACGTCGCCGGCATCGGGCTTGATGAGGCCGGTGATGACGCGCATGAGCACCGACTTGCCCTGGCCCGAGCCGCCGACGATGGCGAGGATCTCGCCGCGATAGACGTCGAGGCTAAGGCCGTCCCAAATCTGCTGGCTGCCGAAGCTCTTGGCGAGCCCGCGCACGCGGATCAGAACCTCGCGTCCGTTATCGACGATCACACCCCGATCCCCGACAGGAACATGGCAAAAACGGCGTCCAAAATTATCACCAGGAAGATCGCTTTGACCACGGCGCTGGTGACGTGGGTGCCGAGCGATTCGGCGCTGCCCTCGACTTTGAGGCCTTCCAGGCAGCCGACAAGGCCGATGATGATGGCGGCAAAGGGCGCCTTGATCATGCCGGCCACGAAATGCTGGAAGTCGACCGCCTCGCGCAGCTTGTCGACATAGTTCGAGGCATCGAGG
>DASYIU010000275.1:0-3505 GCA_035997285.1 Methyloceanibacter sp.
CGCACGCGATTGCAGGCCTCGCAGAAATTGTGGGTCATGGGGGTGATGAAGCCGAGCTTGCCACCCGTCTCCCGCACCTGGACATAACGCGCAGGCCCTCCTGAGCGGTAAGCGATATCGTCGAGGGTGAAGCGCTGCTCGAGGCGGGCGCGCACGAGCGAGAGCGGGAGATATTGCTCGGTGCGGTCGGCGTCGATCTCGCCCATCGGCATGGTCTCGATCAGGGTGAGGTCGAAGCCGTTCCCGTGGCTCCAGCCGATCAACTCCTCGAACTCGCCCTCGTTCACGTCCTTGAGGGCGACCGTATTGATCTTGATCTTGAGGCCGGCGCGATGGGCCGCCTCGATGCCGCTCATTACTCCGCCCAGATCGCCTCTGCGGGTGATCGCCCGGAACTTGTCGGGATCGAGCGTGTCGAGGGAAACATTGATGCGGGCAATGCCGCAATCGGCAAGCGCCTCGGCATGGCGGGCGAGCTGGCTGCCATTGGTGGTGAGGGTGAGCTCGTCGAGACCATCGCCTAAATGCCGCGACAGCGCCTTCAGCAGCCATAGGATGTTGCGACGCACCAGCGGCTCGCCACCGGTGAGCCTCAGCTTGCGCACGCCCCGCGCGACGAAGGCGCTTGCCAGCCGGTCGAGCTCCTCGAGGCTCAACAGGTCCTGCCGCGGCAGGAAGGTCATGGCCTCCGACATGCAATAGACGCAACGGAAGTCGCAGCGGTCGGTGACCGAGACGCGCAAATAAGTGATGCGCCGGCCGAAGCGGTCGATCATCGTCTGCTGCATCATGCTACTCGCCTTCATCCTCGACTATCGGGGTCTTGCCCTTGCGCTTATACGCCTTTCCGCTCCTGACCACGCGCTTGCGGTAGCGCGGATCGGCAAGGGAAGCGGCCGGCGCACTGCGGCGCTTCACCCTCCTTTTCGGCTTCAACTTGCGCCCGGCTCGCTTCTTCGGTCTTGCGCAGCCCTTCGCATCCGAGGTGACCGCCATGGGCTTTCGTCTCTAATATAGGTGCTTCGTCTTTTCTATATCATGGGACGGAGCGCTTAAGGAGGAGGCCAAGCATGGACGAGCAACGCTTCAACATGTCGATGCGGAAATATCTCAAGGAGGTGGGGGTCACCTCGCAGCAAGAGATCGAGCGGGTGGTGCGCGAGGAGGGGCTTGAGGGCAAGGGCAAGCTCAAGGTGAAGATGGTACTCACGGCCAAGGGCACCGAGCTCGACCACGTCGTCGAAGGCGAGATCGACCTCGGTTAATCGTTAAGGTTGAGGCACTGAACCATGGCCGATCCCTGGCCCACCGAGCTCAGGCTCGACAAGGACAAGCGGGTGCTCACCGTGGGCTTCGACGACGGGCAAAGGTTTGCGCTCCCCGCAGAGCTCTTGCGCGTGCTCTCCCCGAGCGCCGAAGTGCAGGGCCACAGCCCCGAGCAGCGCGTCACCGTGCCCGGCAAGAAGAACGTGGGCATTTTGCGGGTCGAGCCGGTCGGCAACTACGCCGTGCGCATCGTCTTCGACGACGGCCACGACACCGGCCTCTATGTCTGGGCCTATCTGCACGAGCTCGGTGAGCACCAGGATGCGCGTTGGCAGAGCTACCTCGCCGATCTCGCCGCCAAGAAGCTCTCCCGTTAACTCACGACTTCGCCTCTTTGGCGAGCAGGGCGCGCTTGCGCTCAACGCCCCCGCGATAGCCAGTCAGCGACCCATCCGACCCGATGACGCGGTGACAAGGGATCGCCACCGCGATGCGATTCGAGGCACAGGCGCGTGCCACGGCGCGCACCGACTTCGGTGAGCCGATAGCTTTCGCAATCTCCGCGTAGCTCGCGGTGCTGCCCGTCGGGATGCGGCGGAGCGCGTCCCACACGCGATGCTGAAAGGCAGTCCCGCGGATGTCCAAGGGAAGGTCGAGACCCATGCGGGGATCTTCGACGAAGCCGACCACCTTGGAAGCAAGCCGCTCAAACGCGGGGTCGTCGCCAATGAATCTCGCGCGCGGAAACTGCTTCTTCAGGTCGCGCGTCAGATCCTCGGCGTTGTCGCCGAACAGGATGGCGCAAACGCCCTTGTCGCTCGCAGCGACCAGCACGGAGCCGAGCGAGCAATCGCCGATGGCGAACTTGATCTCCGAATTGGGGGCGCCAGAGCGGAATTGGCTTGGGGTCATGCCGAGCACCTCGGAGGACGTCGCGTAGAAGCGGCCGTTGGAATTGAAGCCCGCGCCGTAGATTGCTTGGGTCACCGTTGCGTTTCTCCCCAGCTCCTCACGCACGCGCTTGTTGCGGTGGGCGGTGGCATAGGCCTTGGGCGTCACCCCGAGCACCGACTTGAAAATGCGATGGAAATGGTAAGGGCTTAAGCCCGCACTCCGCGCCAGCGCATCGAGCTTGGGCTCCTCATCGGCGGTCTCGATCAAGCGGCAGGCCTCAGCGACCTTCTCGGCATATTGCTGCACGAGCGAGGGCTGACGCGGTTTGCAGCGCTTGCAAGCGCGAAAGCCAGCTGCCTCGGCGTCGGCGGCAGTGTCATAAAACCTGACATGCTCGCGCTTAGGCCGCCGCGCGGGGCAGGAGGGCCGGCAGTAGATGCCGGTCGTCGAGACCGCAATATAGAAGAGTCCATCAAAGGCGGCGTCACGGGCGACGACCGCCACCCAACGCGCATCGTCGTTGAACGCGGAGACCGAGGGTCGAGGCGGATTTGCGAGCGCATGGCGCATGGGTCTGGTCCCGGGTGATTGCTGCGACTGGCCCGGAGATAGTGCGCTTCGGGCGCTGGCGCACCCCGGTCCTTGCTGTCAAATCCGATAACTACCCTTTGGCCGGCCGGCTGCAAGAGGGCGCAGAAACCCACGCTTACTCCGTCGCGAAGAATGCCGGGCCCGAGCCGACGATCAGCTTGTCGGGCGCCTTGGCGATTGAAACGTCCTTGCCGGCATAGTCGATCCCCGACAGCACGGCGCGCATGGCATTGAGCCGCGCCCGCAGCTTGTCGTTGGCCCTCACCACCGTCCAGGGCGCGGCGTCGGTATGGGTTGCCCGGAAGATGGCTTCTTGCGCGATATTGTAGGCCTCCCATTTGGTCAGGCCGCCGATGTCGATGTCGGTGAGCTTCCAGCGCTTCAGCGGATGGTGGCGCCGCGAATGAAACCGCTTGAGCTGCATCTCGCGCCCCACGGTCAGCCAGAGCTTGATGAGGATGATGCCGTCGCGGACGAGGCCCGCCTCGAAATGGGGCGCTTCTGCCAGGAACAGCGCAGCCTGGACGTCGGTGCAGAAGCCCATCACCCGCTCGACGCCGGCGCGGTTGTACCAGGAGCGGTCGAACAGGACCATGTTGCCGGCTGATGGCAGATGCTCCACGTAGCGCTGGAAATACCATTGCCCGCGTTCCACCTCGTCCGGCTTGGCAAGGGCGACGGCGCGTGCGTGGCGCGGGTTTAGATGCTGGGTGAATTTGTTGATGGTGCCGCCTTTGCCGGCGGCGTCGCGCCC
>DASYIU010000276.1:0-12372 GCA_035997285.1 Methyloceanibacter sp.
TCCTGGGGCGCCTATCACCTCCTTTATGGGCATCGCCACCGGCTCCATATCGGGCTGAGGACCGGACTCATCGGACTTGCCGCCTGGTCGTTCGTCATGGCCGCGGCGCACGGCGCGGGCATGATGCTCATCCCGGTGCTGATGCCGCTCGACCATATGGGAGAGCACGCCCACCACATGCCGGCGACGGACTCGCTGTGGATCGCATCGCTTGCCGTGCTGGTGCATACCGCCGCCATGCTGGTGGTGACCGGCATCGTCGCGCTCGTCGTCTATGAGTGGGTGGGGCTCGATTTCCTGCGGCGCGGCTGGATCAATCTCGATCTCGTGTGGACGGCGGCCCTGATCGGCATCGGCTTGTGGCTGCTCGTCGGCTGAGCCTCATCTTGCCGACTTACCTGGACCGCACCAGTTAGAGACGCGCAAGTTCAACGCGCCGAAATAGCAAAAGCCTGTTCCCTTTTCGTGCCCGGGCGCCTTATATCGGGCCCTCCACGCAACAAACGAAAGGGGGTGATCCAGTGTCTCAAGGTCATATAGGCCATCGATCAAGGCAAGAGGATGGATCACCAGGCAATTCAACGGCTTAACGCCTTGAAGCCTTAGCCATCCCCCTGCGTCGATTACCCATGAGGTAACACCCGACGCGAGGAGCCAATGGCCAAACCATTCGGTGGGCGTCCAGCCGGGCGCCCACCGTTTTTTGTTGGCCGGTCAGGAGACGCTGGCGGGCGGGGGCGGGTTTGCGTCGGGAGAGGGCGCCCAGAAACAGAAGCGCCCCAAAGGGAACCGTAGCCCGCTAAGCGTGTTAATTGCCGGGGGATGGCGAGCTTACCTCTTCTCTTACCTGCGAGCGTTGCTCGTCTCCGACCCGAGTTGAGTTCGGTAATGGAGGCGTCGATGTTCCCGGAGTGGCAGCCAATCAGCACTGCGCCGAAGGACGGTACAAAGATTTTGACGTTTCACACAAATGAAACGCCCGGCGGCATGATGAGGGTGACGTTCTGGCGCGACGACACTGTCCCGAAGGGATGGACCGCAGGCGAGCTGGCCCCAACTCACTGGATGCCCCTGCCAGTTCCGCCCAATGCCGTGAGCCCGACCGAGCTCCTGGTGGCGGCAGAATAAGAAACCGGCCCGAGCGGGCTATTACTGCGCGCACCCACACCGCCTTAGTTATTGCCTCGGGCTGGCCGGGGCCCGACCAGTTCGGGAAAAGCGAAAAAGGCGCCGGCCGAAGCCGACGCCCTTCGTTAGTTCTCGTGCGGGACCGATGTCAGGATCGCGCTATTGGCACTTGGTCATGCCGGCCATGGCCTTCTTAGTCTGCGCGCGAGGGATAGGTGCCCATCACCTTGAACTTGGCCGGACTGGGCGTGAACATCATGACCTTGCAACCGCCGCCCCCAAGTCTCAGGGCAACATAGTAGTCGATGGCGAAAGCAGGCGTGGCGAAAGCTGCGATAAGAACGGCGGCGATTGCATTGAAGCGCGCCCTGTGGTGGAAGGCCGTTATATACCGCAACGATGTGGAACGCCCAAGCTTCCGGCGGGCTAAGGGGGTCCCTAATTTTTTGGAGCACCCCGGCAAGTGCGCCGTTAAGCTCTATTGAAAGATTGTTCAGACCCTTGGCCGCATTTTAGGGGCCATGGGGGCACGTATTGCGTATCTCGCCGCCGGCATTGCTGTTGCCGCAGGTCTTGGGGCGCTTGTGGGGTGCGGGGGCGGAGGAACCTTCAACTCCGGCCAGCGCGCGCCATGGCGTGCGAAGACCGAGGAGGCCTGCCTTGTCAGCGGGGCCGTCCGGGCTTCCGCCTATGTGCAGCCCATGGAAGCGATCGACGGACCCGGCGTCTGCGGTCTGGAGCGGCCGCTCCGGGTCTCAGGCTTGCTAGGCGGGAGCGTCGGGGTCAACCCGCCCGCGACCATCGGCTGCCCGCTCACCGCCGCCTTCGATCGTTGGCTGCAGACTTCGGTGCAGCCGGCGGCCGCTCGCTATTTCCGCAGCCGCGTGGTCGAGATCAGGGAGATCGCCTCCTATAGCTGTCGCGGCCGCAACGGCAACAATTTTGGGCAAATCTCGGAGCATGCCTTCGGCAACGCGCTGGATATCGCCGCCTTTCGCTTGGCGAACGGCCAGGACATCGTCGTGGTCAACGCCTGGGGGCGTGGCACCGCGCGCGAGCGGGCGTTCCTGGGGGCGGTGTTCGGCGGCGCCTGCCAAGAGTTCTATACCGTGCTCGGCCCGGGCAGCGACCGCTTCCACTACAACCACATCCATGTCGACCTGCTCGCCACCAATGTCTATCGCGCGCGCCATTACTGCCGGCCGCAGCCAGGCACGCCGGTGGCTGACGCGGGAGGCGACCCGAAAAGCACCGCCGCCGTCACGCCGCTCTCTTTCGTCGGTCCCGGGGCGGACTGAAAAGACCCATACTGTGGCAGGTTAGCAACGCTACGCCGTTCAAGACCAAGTATGATCATCGAGTCGGGGGAAATCGCACCAACAGAGCGCGAACAAGGCGTGACCGCAGCCATGAGCCTTTGGGCTAGGTAGATTGGAGGGGCGCGATGGCAGCTGAATCATTGGTGCAGATGTTGGAAGAGATTGCCGTCGGCCTCAAGGCCGGGGACGAGGAGATTTATGGCTGGTTGCGCGAGCAGCTCAAAGAGTGCGGCGCCAGCGAGATCTCCGTCGAACTCGCCATGGGGGTGATCGCAAGGCTCTTGCCGGAAGAGGCACAAGGGAATCTCGAGGCGGCGCAGCAGCACGCCCGCCGCTGGGCCCACTAATTCTCCGCGACCCCGCTTGGGGACGAGCCGCGAGAATTCAGCGCCGAGCGAAGACGCTGCCATTCAGGCTCGCCGCCGGGAAGGCCGAAGCGCAGCCACGTAGGCTGCTCGACGAAACGCCGCGCGACGATGCCGGCCTCCCCGAGACGCCGGAACAGCCTCTCTGCTTCAGCCGTCCGCGCCAGACGAAACAGGGACGTGCCGCCGATGACCTGAAGCCCGGCCTGGGCGAGTAGCACGTCGAGCTTCAGTGTGGCCTGGGCGAGGGAGGCGCGGGTCGTGTCCCTCCACGCCGTGTCGGTCAGAGCCTTGGCCCCGATGGCGAGCGCCACTCCCGAAACCGGCCAGGGCCCGAGTGCTGCGGCGAGCCGCGCCGTGATCTGTGGGCTCGCCAGGGCAAAGCTCAGCCTCAAGCCCGCAAGCCCGTAGAACTTGCCGAAAGAGCGCAGGACCACGATGTTGTCGTGCTCGACGTGATCGGCGAGGCTTGCGCCTTCGGCGGCGACGTCCATGAAGGCCTCATCGACCAGGAGCAGCCCGCCGCGCCGCCGCAAACGGTCCGCCAGCGCAAGCAGTGGGTCCTTGGCGACGATCCGCCCATCGGGATTGTTGGGATTGACGACGATGGCGAGGCGGACGCCTTCGAGCTGCCCGACATCGGCAACCTCGATCACAGTATGGCCGGCAAGCTCCGCCACGCGCGCATGCTCGGCGTAAGTCGGCGCAAGCACCGCCGCGCGGCCGCGCGCCAAGAGGAAGGCAACTTGCGCCACCAGAATCTGCGAGCCTGGCGCTGCCACGACATGGGCGGCCGAAGGCGCGCCATAGGCCTTTGCGGCGAGCTCGGCGAGCTCGGCAAGAGAAGCGGGCTCCGGCAGACGTGTAAAGAGATCGGGCGGAAGGTGCAGCACGGGGTAGGGATAGGGATTGATCCCGGTCGACAGGTCGAGGAAAGGTTCGGGCGCGCCTGGGAACAGCTTCCGGGCGGCAGCGAGATCGCCGCCATGGTCGAGTGGGGCGAACTCTCCTTGGATGGTCATGGCCGCCATACTCACGCTACTGGCGCTTCTGTTCGAGGCCATGTTCGGTTATCCGGACAGACTGGCGCGCGCCGTCGGCCATCCCGTGACTTGGATGGGCCACGCGATCGGCGAGCTCGATCGGCGCCTGAACCGCGCGGGCGCCGATCCCGCCGGGCGCAAGGTGGCGGGGGTGGTGGCACTTTTCATCCTCATTCTGGTGGTTGGCGCCGCAGCATTCCTCATCGCGCATAGCCTGTTGCTCCTGCCTTTCGGCGTAATCCTCCTCGCCGTCCTTGCCAGCAGCCTGCTCGCCCAGCGCAGCCTTTACGCCCATGTCGAGCGCGTCGCTGCGGCACTTGACACTAGCGGGCTCCAAGGCGGCCGCGAGGCAGTATCGCATATCGTCGGCCGCGATACTGCGGAGCTCGACGAGGCGGGCGTAGCGCGGGCGGCCATCGAGAGCCTCGCCGAGAATTTCTCCGACGGGGTGGTGGCGCCAGCCTTGTGGATGGTCGTTGCGGGACTTCCGGGTGCTGCCATCTACAAGGCGATCAATACCGCAGACAGCATGATCGGTCATCACACGCAGCGCCACGAGGATTTCGGCTGGGCCTCGGCGCGGCTCGACGATCTCGTCAATCTTCCCGGCTCGCGACTTGCGGCGCTTCTCATCATCACCGCTGCCTACCTGACCCCTGGCGCTTCTGCCTCCGGCGCGTTCGAGGCGGTGATGCGTGATGCCCCCCGCCATCGCTCACCCAATGCCGGCTACCCCGAAGCGGCGCTTGCCGGTGCACTGCATCTCGCTCTCGCCGGTCCCCGATACTACGGCTGCGTTCTGGTCGACGATGTTTGGATGGGCGATGGGCGCTACGCCGCCACCCCTGCGGACATTCGCGCCGCGCTCGCGCTCTACCGGCGCGCCGATGCGCTCCTGATCGGCGCCGTGGCGCTTCTCGCGACAGTCATCGCGATAATGTAAGCAGGCGGTCGACATGGATATGGGCTTCGAGATGGGCGGCAAGCCGGTCGAGCGTATCCTCCACCAAGGGCTCGTAAGCGATGGTTGCCGCGCTGCCGGCAAAGCGCGTGAGCCACGCCGAGCGCTGAGCGTCGTCGGCAAAGAGGCCGTGGACGTAGGTGCCGATCACCCGGCCGTCGGCCGAGACCACACCCTCGGCCACGCCATCGGCGAGGCGGACAAAGGGTCGCGCGCGGTCTGGCCCCTCGGTCACGCCCATATGCATCTCGTAACCGGTGAACGGGGCCTGATCGAACGTGCTGCCAGCGACCGGCTCCAGCCGTTTTTCCGCCGAGAGCGTGGTCTCTACGTCGAGCAGCCCGAGGCCATTGGCGGTCCCGTCCGGCCCCTCGATGCCATCGGGATCGTGAATGGCGCGGCCGAGCATCTGATAGCCGCCGCACAGCCCGAGCACCATGCCGCCGCGGCGAAGATGCGCCACGATGTCGATGTCGAAGCCGGCGTCACGCAGCGCCTTAAGATCGGCGATCGTCGCCTTGGAGCCCGGCAGGATGACGAGGGCGGCATCGCCGGGAAGCGCCGTGCCGGGCCGGACGCGTACAAGATCGACGGCGGGCTCGGCGTCGAGCGGGTCGAGATCGTCGAAATTGGCGATATGCGGCAGGATGGGGACGGCGATCTTTATCCGCGCGTCGGGCTTCGCCGGACGGGTGGCATCGAGCGCCAGCGCGTCCTCTGCCGGCAGCAGGCGAGCCTCGGGGAAGAACGGGACGAGGCCGAGCGCCTCCCACTCTGTTGCCGTCGCGATCAGCGCCATGCCGTCGGCGAACAGCTCGGGGTCGCCGCGGAACTTGTTGACGAGGAAGCCGCGGATGAGCGCCGCGTCGCCGGCATCGATCGCCGCCTTGGTGCCGACGAGACTGGCGATGACGCCGCCCCGGTCGATATCGCCGATGAGCACCACCGGCACGTCAGCCGCGCGGGCAAAGCCCATATTGGCGATGTCGTTGGCGCGCAGATTGATCTCCGACGCGCTGCCGGCGCCCTCGACCAGCACGATGTCGGCTGCGCCCTTCAGCCGCGCGAAGCTGTCCTGGACGAAGGCCATCAGCTCGGGCTTCACCAGCTGGAACTCGGCTGCGGTCGCGCGTCCATAGACGCGCCCCTGCACCACGATCTGCGCACCGACCTCGCTTTGCGGCTTCAGCAAGACCGGGTTCATGTGCACGCTCAGTGGCACGCGCGCGGCACGGGCCTGCAGCGCCTGCGCCCGGCCGATCTCGCCGCCGTCCTCGGTCACGGCCGCATTGTTCGACATGTTCTGCGGCTTGAACGGCAGCACTTTCAGGTCGCGCCTGACGAGCGCGCGGCAGAGTCCCGCCACGATCAGCGACTTGCCGACGTCGGAGCCCGTGCCCTGGAACATGAGCGCGCGTGCGGCCACGCTCAGAACTCGATGCCGGGTTGAGCTTTCACCCCCGCGGCGAAATGATGCTTCACCAGCGTCATCTCGGTGACGAGGTCGGCCGCCTCGATCAGGGCCGGCTTGGCGTTCCGCCCGGTAACCACGACGTGGAGATCGGGGCGCCGTGCGGCGAGCACCGCAAGCACCGCCGCAAGATCGAGATAGTCGTAGCGGAGCGCGATATTGAGCTCATCGAGAATGACCAGACCGAAGCTCGGGTCGGCCATGAGGTCTTGCGCCTTAGCCCAGGCGCGTTCGGCCGCGGCGATGTCGCGGTTAAGGTCCTGCGTCTCCCAGGTGAAGCCTTCGCCCATTGTGTGCCAGGAGACCTGGTCGCCGAACGTGGCGAGCGCGTCGCGCTCGGCGCTATGCCAGGCGCCCTTGATGAACTGCACCACACCGACCCTCTTGCCGCGGCCGAGCATGCGGAGCGCAAGGCCGAAGGCGGCGGTCGATTTCCCCTTGCCGGTGCCGGTGTGCACGATGAGGAGACCTTTCTCGAGCCGTTTGCCGGCGACCTCGTCGTCCTGCACCGACTTGCGCTTGGCCATCTTGGCGCGGTGGCGCTCGGCCTCTTGCTCACTCGTCCCCTTGGTCATGAATGTCCCTTCACGATGATGGGCAGGCCCGCAACCATGAAGACCACGCGCCCCGCGCGGGCGGCGATCCGCTGGTTGAGCGTCCCTTGCAGATCGCGGAAGCGTCGGGCAAGCGCATTGTCAGGCACGATGCCGGAGCCAACCTCGTTGGCGATCAGCACCACGCTTCCCTCATGCTGCGCCAATTGCGCTTCGAGCGCGGCGATCGCCTTGTCCAACTCGGCCTCTGCCAGCATAAGGTTCGACAGCCAGAGCGTCAGGCAATCGATGAGCACCGGCACCCGGATAGGCACGCTGGCAAGGGCCCCGGCAAGATCATAAGGCGCTTCAATGGTCTGCCATCCTGCGTCGCGCCGCGCCCGATGCGCGGCAATGCGCTCTGCCATCTCGGCGTCGCCCGCCTCTGCCGTGGCCACGTAAACCCAAGGGGGCGGCAGCCCAGCGATCAGGCTCTCAGCATAGCGGCTCTTGCCGGAGCGGGCGCCGCCGAGCACGAGCGTCAGTCCTACGGGCCCGGTAGCGTCACCTTGTGGCATGGCTTAGGCTATAGCCGCCGCGCGCGGGTTAGCAAGCAGGCGAAGGCAGGAGCGCATTGACAAAGAGGGTGTGGGGCCAGTTAAGTGGACCTATCGACGGTCTCTCGATGAGAGCGAACAGGGAACGCGGTACGGAGTTTCGGCTCCAAATCCGCGGCTGCCCCCGCAACTGTAAGCGGCGAGCCCGAGCCACAAGTGCCACTGGGGAACCCCGGGAAGGCGGTGAGGGGCTGAGACCCGCGAGCCAGGAGACCTACCGTCGATCTGGTCGCTCGCCTGGCGGGGTGCCTCGGCGGCGGTTGGTTCGTTGACGGCCGTGCCCGGGAGTTCCGGCACCGGCCGTCGTTAAGCACCCTTAAGTCGCAGCGAACCGTCCCAAGGAGCGGCTTCCGGGTGACTCTTACCGACATCGCGCAGAACGATGATCAGGACATCGAGGCTCCCACCTCGACGACGGTCTATGTTTGCATCACTTGCCGCCGCGCCAGCGATCCCGAGGATGCGCCGCGCCCAGGTCTTGCGCTCGCACGTGCCACAGCGCGCGCAGCTGAAGGCACGGGCGTGACGGTGCGGCAGGTCCGCTGTCTCGCCAATTGCACCCGAGCCCTGAGCGCCGCTATGCGGTGCGACGGCGCCTGGACCTATGTGTTCGGCGGGCTCGATGCGGACGCCGACGCCGAAGCGCTGATCGAAGGCGCAAGGCTGCTAGCGTGTGCCGCCGACGGCGTGTTGCCGTGGCGTGGGCGCCCTGAGGCTCTGAAGCGGGGGCTGATCGCCCGCGTGCCCCCAATGGATTTCGAGGAGGAGAGTGAATGACGTCGTCGCTCGCGCGCGTTCCCTGCACCATCGTCACCGGCTTTTTGGGCTCCGGCAAGACGACGCTGATCCGCCATGTGCTCGCCAATGCCAACGGTCGGCGGCTCGCCGTGATCGTCAACGAGTTCGGCGATGTCGGCATCGACGGCGAGATCCTCAAAGGCTGTGGCGACGCCGCCTGCCCCGAGGAGAACATCGTCGAGCTCGCCAATGGCTGTCTGTGCTGCACGGTCGCCGACGAGTTCGTGCCGGCGCTCGATATGATCCTCGCGCGGCGACCCGCCGTCGAGCATATCGTCATCGAAACCTCGGGGCTGGCGCTGCCCAAGCCGCTGGTGCAGGCCTTCCAGTGGCCGGCGATCAAGAGCCGCGTCACCGTTGACGGGGTGGTGGCGGTGGTGGATGGCGCGGCGCTTGCCGACGGTCAGGTTTCCGCCGACCTCGAGGCGCTCTCCCGCCAGCGTCAGGCCGACCTGGCGCTCGATCATGACGACCCGATCGAGGAGGTATTCCAGGACCAGATCGCTTGCGCCGATCTCGTGGTGCTCAACAAGCGCGATCTACTCGACGCCGCCGGTATGGCGAAGGCGGTCGCGGCCGTGACCGGTGCTTTGCCGCGTTCGGTGAGGATGGTCACCGTGGCCGACGGCAAGGTCGATCCCGCCGCGCTGCTGGGCTTAGGCGTCGGCACCGAAGACGACATCGAGAACCGCAAGACCCTTCACGACGACGAGGCAGAGCACGATCACGACGATTTCGAGAGCTTCGTTGTGGAGCTTGGCGAGATCGGCGATCTCGCCCTCATCGCCAAGCGCATCGCCGGCCTCGCCGAGACCCATAACGTGTTGCGGGTGAAGGGGTTTGCGGCCGTCGCCGGCAAGCCCATGCGCCTCCTGATCCAGGCGGTGGGCCCGCGCGTCAGCCACTATTACGACCGGCCGTGGCGCGTAGCCGAGCCACGCCAGGGAAGTCTCGTGGTCATCGGCCTCAAGGGGCTCGATCGCGACGCGGTAGTGAAATCTCTCTCTGGGTGAGCGATGCATCTCCTTCAGACAACGTCCACGACGCTCGACGATATCGTCGAGCCGCTCGATTTGCGCCAGCCGCCGGGCGACATCGTGGTGTTATCTTTCGCCGACAGCGACCTTGCCGGGCTCGCCGCAGCGTTCGCGATTGAGAAGGACCAGCTGCCGAGCGTGCGGCTCGCGCATCTGCGCGACCTGCGTCACCCGATGTCCATCGACCTGTGGATCGACAAGGTCGGGAAGCACGCCAGGGTCATTGTGGTTCGGCTGCTCGGCGGGCTCGACTGGTGGCGCTACGGGGTCGAGGCGCTTGCTCAGATGGCGCGCGAGCGAAACGTCGCCCTTGCCGTGCTGCCGGGGGAGGATCGCGACGACCCGCGACTCGACGCGGCCTCGACGCTTCCGCTCGATGAGCTGAAGGCCTTGCTTCAGTTCTTTCGCGAGGGGGGCCGCGAGAATATGCGCGCTCTGCTCCGCCGCCTCTCCGGCCATGCCGGACTTTCGCTGCCGGCGCGGGAGCCTGAGCCAGTGCCGCGCATGGGCGGCTATCTCCCGGGGCAAGGCGTCATTACCCTCGATCAGCTTCAGGCCGAGCTTGCCCCTGGCGTACCGGTGGTGCCGATCGTCTTCTACCGGTCGGCGCTGCTTGCCGCCGACACCGCCCCGATCGATGCGCTGTGCGAGGCGCTTGCCTCCCGCGGGCTGGCGCCGGCGCCTCTCGTGATCCCAAGCCTGAAGGACCCGCAAGCGAGCGAATTCGTCCGCGGGGCGCTGCAGCGTCTCACACCTTCCGTCATCGTCACCACGACGGCGTTCGCTGCCGGCGGCGAGGGCGAGGCGTCCGCGCTCGACGCTGTTGATGCGCCGGTGCTGCAGGCGGTGATCGCCACCACGCGGCGCGCGGCCTGGCGGATGAGCCCACGCGGGCTCGGGCCGGCGGACCTCGCCATGCATGTCGTGCTGCCCGAGCTTGACGGCCGCGTGCTTGCCGGCGCTCTCGCCTTCAAGGATGCGCTGCCGGCAGAAGCCGCGCTTGCCTTCACCGCCTTTGCCAGCTGCCCCGAGCCTGACCGTATCGCCTCCGTCGCCGACCGCGTGGCAGCCATCGTGCGCCTCAGGACGACGGCGCGAGCGGAACGGCGTGTGGCTGTAGTGATGCCCGATTATCCTGGCGCGCCCGGCCGCACCGGCTATGCCGTCGGCCTCGACGTGCCGGCAAGCATCGTCGCCCTACTCGCAGACCTCGCCGCGGCGGGATATCGCGTCGGCGGGCCGCCCGACAGTCCCCGGGCACTGCTCGACCAGCTCGAGGCGGGCATCAGCGGCGCCGGACTGAAGCTTCAAGACTACCGGCGGCTCGTGGCTGCGCTTCCTGCCGATGTCGGGAGCCGCATCGAGGCGGTGTGGGGCAATCCGTCCGACGATCCCGACTTCCGCGACGGCGCCTTCCGCTTCCGTGCGGCCAGCTTCGGCAACCTGCTCGTGGCACTGCCCCCCGACCGCGGGCGGGCAAGCGACCGGCGCGCCGCCTATCATGATCCGACGCTGCCGCCGCGCCACGCACTGCTCGCCTTCGGGCTGTGGCTGCGCCACGTGGTGAAGGTAGATGCGCTGCTGCATATGGGGGCGCATGGCACCCTCGAATGGCTGCCGGGAAAGGCCGTGGCGCTGACCGGCTCGTGCTTCCCCGAAGCGATCGTCGGTCCGCTGCCCGTGATCTATCCCTTCATCGTCAGCAATCCCGGAGAGGCGGCGCAGGCCAAGCGGCGCATCGCCGCCGTCACCATCGGCCATCTGCCGCCGCCTCTTCTCAACACCGAGCTATCCGGCCCGGCGCAGGAGCTTGAGCGGCTGGTCGACGAATATGCCATCGCCGATGGGCTCGACCGGCGGCGGCGGACGCGCCTGGCGCAGCTCATCATCGAGGCCGCGCAAAGGACGGGACTTGCCCGCGAGGCTGGCGTCGCGGCCGACCTTCACCCAGACGAGGCGCTGCGCAAGATCGACGCCTGGCTCTGCGATCTCAAGGACCTCGCCGTCAAAGACGGCCTCCATGTTTATGGGCGCGCGGACGCCGCTGAGAACCATGACCCGCTGTGGCAGGGATGCGCCGAGGCCGAGCGCGCCGCGCTCATCATGGCGCTCGACGGCAAGCGCGTGCCGGCCGGCCCTGCCGGCGCACCGCAACGCGGGCGGCGCGACGTGCTGCCCACGGGCCGCAACCTCTTCACCGCCGACCCGCGCCTGTTGCCGACGCCGACCGCCATGGAGCTTGGCAGGCTCGGCGCCGACGAGGTGATCCGCAATTACCTACAGACCCACGGCGAGATGCCGCGCGCGCTGGTCATCGATCTGTGGGGGAGCGCCACGCTCAGGACTGGCGGCGAGGAGATCGCCCAGGGGCTCGCGCTAATGGGCTGCCGGCCCATTTGGGACACGGGAACGGCCCGCGTCACCGGCATCGAGGTGCTGCCTTGCGCGGCCATGGGGCGCCCCCGCGTCGATGTCACCTGGCGCATCTCCGGGCTCTTCCGCGACCTCTTCCCGGCGCAGATTGCGCTGATCGATGCGGCTGTCAGGCTCGTCGCCGAACGCGAGGAGGAGGAGGAGGACGAAAATCCTCTCGCCGCGTCAGTCCGCGCCTCGCGCAGCAACGGCGCCTCTCCGCTCGCCCGCATTTTCGGCAACGCGCCTGGAACTTACGGCGCGGGCGTAGAGGACCTGCTTGGAGGCGACACCGGCCGCGCTGGCGTTGGCGCCGCCTATCTCGCCGCAGCCTCCCATGTTTACGGCGGCGCCGAGGGCGAAGGGCTCGCGCTGCCCGGAGGCTTCGCCGCCCGGGTCGCCGCCGCCGATCTGCTCGTCCATGGGAGCGACGATCCGTCCCGCGATCTGCTCGAAGGCGGCGAGGATGTTGCCTTCATTGGCGGCTTCGCTGCCGCTGCGGCGAGCCTCGGACGTGCGCCGGACCTCGTCATGCTCGACGTGACCGATCCGCGCCGCCCACGCGCGCGGGCGCTTGATGCCAGTCTTGCCAGGATCGTGCGGGGCCGTGCTGCCAATCCACGCTTCATCGAGGGGCAAATGCGCCACGGAGCGCGGGGTGCCGCCGAGCTTGCCGAGACCGTCGATC
>DASYIU010000277.1:0-4329 GCA_035997285.1 Methyloceanibacter sp.
ATGTCACGGTCGGTGATGGACTCGACGCTGGCTGTGCGCTTGGAACGAAGCAGGCGATTGAGCGCGACCGAGCCGATCAGATGATAGGCGGGATCGACCACGAACACCTCGTAGAAGCGGTCGGGAAGATCGTCGGCCTCGCTCATATAGTCGATCGTCTGCCCCACTGACCAGAACGGCGGCACGGCAATAAGATCGGTCTGCATGAGGCGGCCGGCGGAGTCCTCGGGATATTCGAGGCTCCGCTCGAGCGCCGCGCGCTCGAAGGACGGAAGCTTGGCGAGGATGTCCGACTGGTCTTGCTTGTCGAGGTCCTCGATCAGATAGACAGCTTCGTCGGAATCGAGCTGCTGCAGGGCCTCGGCCACCCGCTGCGTCGGCATGGCCTCGATCACCTGGTCGCGCACCGACTCGTCGAGCTCGGGCAGCGCGCCGGCCTTGAAGTCATCGCCAAGCACGGCGATGAGGAGCCCGCGCTGCTCGGGGCGGAGCAGCTGGATCAGATCGGCGAGGTCGGCCTCGTGCAGCTTGAGGGTAAGCTGGCGCGCCTTGCCCTCGTCGTTGTCGTCGAGAGCGGTGGCGACGGCATGCAGGAAATCGGAGCGAATGCCCCCTTCCTCGTCGCGCAGCTCGACCTCGCCCGCGGCGTCCTGCATGGCCTGTCCAATCGTCGGGTTGAAAGCTTCAAGCGGGGTTGGCCGCGACCCGGGAGCGGGAATCGGACGCCGTGGATACGGGCGGATTGCCGCTTCCGGCCTGCGACAACAGGCGCAGCCTAAAGGTCACTAGACGCTTGTTGTCGTGGAATTTCCAGCCCAAAAATGGCCGGTCCCTCAAGCTCTGCCGACGCCGTAAGGCGCACTGGACGAGAAGTTGGTGCGGTCGAGAGGAATTGAACCTCCACGGGCTAAGCCCACAGCGCCCTCAACGCTGCGCGTCTACCGTTTCCGCCACGACCGCTAAAGCATGACCCCGAAAAGTTGCAAACTTTTCGGGTAAGGTCATGCGCAAAAAAGGAATTCCGAAGCTTTCTGCCCCGGATATGGCTATAGGCTAGCCCCTCGACAAGCGCGCGGGGCCTGCTGCCTTAGCAAACCTGCCTTTGGGGTGCAAGGTTAGCCTTGGGCCGCCCGGTTTGCGCCACCACCGGCGGCCCAGCCGCTGGCGACAAAAGAGGATCGGCATGGGAGAGCACGGCCTGCGCATAGCGCCCTCGCCCGCCCCAGCAAGGGGTGGGGTCGAATGGCTCACAACCGCCGCGCCTGTCCCCTACCCCGAGGCGGTCGCGGCGATGGACGCGCGAGCCTCCGCCATCGCTGCCACAGAGGCCTCCGAATGCGTCTGGCTGCTTGAGCACCCCGCCATCTACACCGCCGGGACGAGTGCCTCGGAAGAGGAGCTGGTTGCGCCGGCCCGGCTTCCGGTGTTCAGGGCCGGGCGCGGCGGTCGCTTCACCTATCACGGCCCGGGCCAGCGCGTGGCCTACGTGATGCTCGACCTTTCGCGGCGCGGCCGCGACGTCAAGGCTTTCGTCGCCTCGCTCGAGGATTGGCTGATCGGCACCCTTGCGCGTCTCGGCATCGGGGGCGAGCGCCTGGATGGCCAGATCGGCGTGTTCGTTCATGGGGCGAAGATCGCCAGCATCGGCGTGCGCGTGCGCCGCTGGGTGAGCCTGCATGGCGTGAGCCTTAACGTCGATCCCAACCTTGAGCACTTTTCGGGCATCGTGCCGTGCGGGCGCTCGACGCCGGTGACGAGCCTGGCTGCGCTCGCGGTAGAGACCGACATGGCCCGCGTCGATCACGCCCTTCGCGCCGCTTTCGAGGAGGTATTTAGCGCAGAGGCGATCAGCGCCAGTTCGTCCCGATCACCCTGAAGCCTGGGGCGACCGTGCCGCCCTCGTCAATGACGGTCACGGCTGTCACCTTCGCGTCAGGCGGACCGTCGCTGCACAGCCGGAGCATCTCGTCCACTTTGCCGGCCGGCCCTGAGAACACCGCCTCGACGCTGCCGTCGCTCATATTACGCACGGTCCCGTCGAGACCGAGCGACTGCGCGGTTTCATAAGTCCAGGCGCGGTAGTAGACGCCCTGCACCCGGCCATCAATCCTCACCGTGACGGTGCGCGTTGCTTGCTGTTCTTTGCCAGGCATATTTCGGCCCGCGCCTGCTTAAGCGAATTCAAGGATCACAGCATCGACGTTGAGGCTGTCGCCGGGCTTGGCCAAAATCTTGGCAACCTTGGCGCCGCGTTCGGCCTTGAGCACGTTCTCCATCTTCATCGCCTCGACGACGCAGAGCGGGTCCCCCGCCGCGACCTCCTGGCCCACGCTCACATTGAGCGAGACCACCAGCCCCGGCATCGGGCACAGCAGAAACTTCGAGGTGTCGGGCAGCTCCTTGACCGGCATCAGCGTCGACAGCTCGGTCTCACGCTCGGTAAACACCCGCGCCGCGATCTCGACGCCATGATAGGTGAGCATGACGCCGTTCAGGATCGGACGCACCTGCACCGCCACCGGCGCACTGTCGATCGTCCCCTCCCAGATGGGTGAGCCGAACCACCAGGAGGAGGCGAGGTTGATCCGCCGCTTCGGCTCGCGGGTTCCTTCCCCGCCGAGGGTCACGGTCATGGGGCCGTCAGGTCCGCCCTCGACGGTGACCCGCACGCGCTCCTCGCCAAGCTCGACGATGCGCGTTTCGGCAAATTGCACGGGCTCGCCATGCATCTGCTGGGTGATTGCCCGGCGCCGTTCGTTGCTCAAATGATCGATGCTCGCTGCCACACCCACGAGCACGTCGCGCACCGAGCCTTCGGGCTGGGGCGGCTTGAAGCCTTGCGGAAACTCTTCGGCGATGAACTTGGTGGAGAGGCGGCCTTCCTTCCACCTCTCGTTCCGCATCAGCACGGCAAGGAACGCGATGTTGTGGCGGAAGCCGTCGATGGCAAATGCGTCGAGCGCGGTCCCCATGTGCTCGATGGCGGCAAGCCGTTTCGGTGCATGGGTGACGAGCTTGGCGATCATCGGGTCGTAATAGACGGAGATTTCGCCGCCCTCCTCGACGCCGGAGTCGAGCCGCGTGGTTACACCGCCTGAGGTCCCGAGCCGCGGCGGCCGGTAGCGCACCAGGCGCCCGGTCGACGGCAAAAAGTTCCGCGACGGGTCCTCGGCGTATATGCGCACCTCGACGGCCGAGCCCTTCAGCTTCACGTCCTTCTGCTTGAGGGTGAGCTTCTCGCCGGCGGCGACCTTAAGCATCTCCTCGACGAGATCGAGCCCGGTGACGAGCTCGGTCACCGGATGCTCCACCTGCAGCCGGGTATTCATCTCCAGGAAATAGAAGTTGCGGTCCTTGTCGACGATGAACTCGACAGTCCCGGCCGAATCGTAGCCGACGGCCTTGGCCAGCGCTACGGCCTCGGCCCCCATCGCCTCGCGCGTCTTGGCATCGATGAACGGGCTCGGCGCCTCCTCGACGACCTTCTGGTTGCGCCGCTGGATCGAGCATTCCCTCTCGCCGAGATGAATGACGTTGCCGTGCTTGTCGCCGAGCACCTGGATCTCGATATGGCGCGGCTCCTCGATATATTTCTCGATGAACACGCGGTCGTCGCCGAAGCTCGACTTCGCCTCGGATTTGGAGGAGATGAAGCCCTCTTCCACCTCCTTGCGGCTATAGGCGATGCGCATGCCCTTGCCGCCGCCACCGGCCGAGGCCTTGATCATGACCGGATAGCCGATTTCGTCGGCGATCTTGATCGCCTCCTTGGTGTCCGTGATCACGCCGAGATGGCCCGGAACAGTCGAGAGCTTCGCTTTCGCCGCGAGCTTCTTCGATTCGATCTTGTCGCCCATCGCCTGGATCGCTCTTATATTCGGCCCGACAAAGACGATGCCGGCCTCGGCAAGCGCCCGCGCAAATGCCGCGTTCTCGGAGAGAAAGCCGTAACCGGGATGGATCGCGTCGGCCCCCGTCCCCTTGGCGGCGGCAATGATTTTGGTCATGTCGAGATAGGACTGAGCGGCGGCGGCAGGACCGATGGGAACGGACTCATCGGCCATGTCTACATGCAGCGCGTCGCGATCGGCATCGGAATAGACGGCGACAGCTAAGATGCCGAGCCGCCTTGCGGTGCGGATGATGCGGCAGGCGATCTCGCCCCGATTGGCAATCAGAAGCTTGGCGAACATATGACCCCGCGCCTAGAGCATGGTCCGGCTTCAGGCTTTCTAGAGGCTCGCTGGAAGCGAGTAAACTAGAGCATGATCCGGAAAAGTGGGAACCGGTTTTCCGAAGAGATCATGCTCAACGAAAAAGCTAGAGCGC
>DASYIU010000278.1:0-3633 GCA_035997285.1 Methyloceanibacter sp.
GGCGGCTCTGGTCGGACCCGCTTCGCTTCGATCCTTCCCGTTTTGTCCCAGAGGCAAGCGCCGGACGGCATCGTTACGCCTATATGCCGTTCAGTACCGGCCCGAGGAGCTGTATTGGCGGCGCTTACGCCATGCTCGAAGGCAAGGCGATCCTCGCCACCCTGCCTGCCCGCGCTCGCTTCGAACTCCCTGAACAGGAGATGCCGCTGCCGCTTGGGCGCACTTCCTCGACGATGTTGCCGATGTCGTCGCCGGCGTGGCGGAGGTCGGCAAGGAGAAGGGCATGGATGCGGGGAAGTGCACCGCCGTCGATGTGTTCGGCGTCGACGGCGTGAGGCGGAAGAGCCTAGTGTTTCAGCGAAGCAGCTTGTCGCATCTTGAGCGGTTGGGGCCGGACGCCGACTGGCTGCGTACGCTTGTCTGCGAGGCGAGTTGGAAGGCGAGTTGAACGGGCGCTTAATCCTCGACGTCGAGGGGCTCGGTGCCGGTGGGCTGGCCGTTCTGGTTCAGCGAGATCCTCTCGACGCGGGCCTCGGCCTTGCGCAGCAGCCCGTCGCAATGGACTTTGAGCGCCTCGCCCCGCTCATAGATGAGGATCGAGGCCTCGAGCTCGACATCGCCCTTCTCCAGGCGATCGACGATGGTTTCGAGTTCCTTCAGGGCCTGCTCGAAGCTCATGGTCTTGATGTCGGCATGGTCGGTCGCGTTGGCCATGGCCTGCCTTAGCCCCTTCCGGCGCTTCCAATCAAGAGGCGTAGCCTCAGGAGCCCATCAGCGTCCCGACATGCACGGCGGTGGAGGACGCCAGAGCATTGAGATCGTAGCCTCCTTCTAGGGTGGAGACGAGCTTGCCGCCAGTATGTTTTGCGGCGGCCTCCAACAGTTTCTCAGTCACCCAGGCGAAATCTCCCTCGACCAGCAGGAGTTGCGCCAAAGGATCGTTGACGTACGCGTCGAAGCCAGCAGAGACGAGGAGAAAGTCAGGCGCAAAGGAGTCGAGCGCGGGCAGGATGCGCGACTCCCAGGCCATGCGGAAAGCCTCGCCGTCGTCGCCGGCTTTGAGCGGCGCGTTGAAGATGTTGCCGGCGCCGGTCGCGTCTAGAGCACCGGTACCTGGAAACAACGGCATCTGATGGGTCGAGCCGTAGAATAGGTCCTTGTCAGACCAAAAAGCCGCTTGCGTGCCGTTGCCGTGATGGACGTCGAAATCGACCACCGCCACCCGTTCGGCGCCGTGGGCAGCGCGGGCATGGAGCGCCGCGACCGCCACGGTGTTGAACAGGCAGAAGCCCATGGCGCGGGACGGCTCGGCGTGGTGACCCGGTGGGCGTACGGCGCAGAAGGCGTTGTCGGCGGCGCCGGCCATGACCTGGTCGACCGCGTAGACGGCGGCGCCGGTGGCGCGTAATGCGGCGTCCCAACTTCCCGGCGAGACGACGGTGTCGGGATCGAGCCAATTGTGGTCGCGCTTGGGGATCGCGGCGCGGACCGCTTCGACATAGGCCTTAGGGTGGAGACGCTCGATGACGGCGAGGTCGGCGAGAGGGGCCTGCTCGCGCACTAGATAATGGAAGCGCTCGGCTTCGAGCGCATGCTCGATGGCGCGTAAGCGGTCGGCCCGCTCGGGATGACCGAAGCCCGTATCGTGCAGGAGGCAGGCGGGGTGAGTGAGAAGGAGGGTGGTCATAGGGGGAGGGACGTTGGGACGCGACCGATCGTCGCTCAACATTCTGGGGTCCGGTTAGAATGACTTCTCTAGTCCGGCCTCCTTAAGAATCTTATTTGCCAAGTGCCGCGATCTGATCTTGATGGGAACAGCAAAGCGTTGCTTCGAGGCAGGGGTTCTCCCAAACGTCATGGTCTCCACGGCCGTGGCGCACGAAGACGCAACCATTTGCATCCAGGATTTCTCTGAGTGGCTTGCCGTAATCCTTCACGCGGCGTCGGAACGCAGTAGGACGCGGGTACTGACATGCACAACGAGATCGACCGGCACCTCGATATCTCCGGCCTCATTGGATTCGAGAAGGTCGGAGATGGCGGCCGGCAATTTATCCACCAGGCCTTCCAGCGTCTCAGCCTCCGCATTGAGCCCAAAGAGATCGCTCTCCTCGACGAACCAGACCCCGGCTTCGGGGTCATGTGCGGCTTTGACGACGACGCTGCGGGTCATTTCAACCTTTTTGCCTAGGTTACGGCTGAAGGTAATCATATACGCGTAGACTCTACACACCAAGAAACTAAACGTCTTGAACCATGCCCGTCGTCCCCGCTACGCCAGACGAAATCAGGCAGGCAGCGCACGCGCTTGCCCGCGGCGATATCGTCGCCTTTCCCACCGAGACGGTCTACGGGCTCGGGGCCAATGCCCTTGACGGGACCGCCGTCGCCAAGGTGTTCGCCGCCAAAGAGCGGCCCCGCTTCAACCCTCTCATCGTGCATGTCCTGGGGCTCGCCGAGGCTGAAGCTTACGCTCTCCTCGACGGAACCGCGCGCAAGCTCGCCGAAGCCTTCTGGCCGGGGCCTTTGTCGCTGGTGCTCAACAAGCGCGCCGGCTGTCGCATTGCCGACTTGGTCACCGCAGGTCTCGACACCATCGCCCTTCGTGCGCCGGCTCAGAAGGTGGCGCGGGCTCTCCTTGCCGAAGTGAAGCTGCCCATCGCAGCGCCGAGCGCCAACCGGTCTGGGCGCATCAGCCCGACCACGGCAGCGCATGTCGAGGCTGAGCTCGCCGAGCGGCCCATCATGATCCTCGACGGCGGACCGTGCACGCTTGGGCTGGAGTCGACGGTCGTCAGCCTGGCAGGGCCAGCGCCGAGCCTGCTCCGCTCAGGCGCGTTACCGCGCGAGGCTATCGAGACGATGCTGGGGCGGGCTCTCACTTCCGCGAAGCGAGACGCTGCAATCGCGTCGCCCGGGCAGCTCGCGACCCACTACGCTCCGAGCACGCCGCTCAGACTCGGCGCGACCACCGTCCACCGCAACGAGGCCCTTCTCGCCTTCGGCCCGGATGTGCCGCACGGCGCGCTCGCCACCATCAATCTCAGCACCTCGGGCGATCTCCACGAGGCAGCTTCCAAGCTCTTCGGCGCGCTCAGAGAGCTTGACCTGGCGGGCGCTATTACCATCGCGATAATGCCGATTCCCACCCACGGGCTGGGGGAGGCCATCAACGACCGCCTGCAGCGTGCCGCTTGCGGCGCCCCGCCAAGGCGCGCTAGCGATCAGCCATGACGCGTCCACCGGAGCCCAAACCCCCAAGCCAGGACACTATCGATGCGCTCGTCCGCATCGTGGGCGAGGAGCACGCCATCCGCGACGAAGAGGCCATGGCGCCCTATCTCGTCGAATGGCGCGACCGCTATCGCGGCAAGGCGGCGCTGGTGTTGCGCCCAGGCGAGACCGAGGAGGTCTCCGCCATCCTTCAGCACGCCAACGCGACGCGGACGGCTATCGTGCCGCAAGGCGGCAACACCGGGCTGGTCGGCGGGCAGATCCCGTTCGAGACCGGGCATGAGGTGGTGGTCGCGCTCGAGCGCCTCGATCGCGTGCGCGACATCGACCTCGCCTCCAACACCATGACGGTCGAGGCCGGCCTCGTGCTTGCGCTTGCGCAGCAGGTGGCGGCCAGCG
>DASYIU010000279.1:0-12149 GCA_035997285.1 Methyloceanibacter sp.
AAGGCGGCTTCCTGCGACAATCAGGCCCAACTAAGTAAGGCCTGCGCCGACCTCCGAAATATAGAAGTCGATGACCTCGTGCGTCATGTTTTCCACGCTGAACCGTTCCGCGACACGCCTCTGCAGCAAGGCTGCGCGCTCGAGAAACGGCCTCGGGCTGGCGAGGAAGCCCCGCAATTGGCTGGCAAGCGCGCCGACGTCTCCGGGCGGAATGAGCGGCATGTCGGTGCCGGCGACGATCTCTGGGATGCCACCGACATCGGTCACGATCATCGGCATCTGCGCCGCGGCGGCTTCGAGCACGATATAGGGAAGCGATTCCCCCCGCGAAGGCACGACGACACAACGGGCGCGGGCAAAGGCGGTGCGTGCCGGTTGCGGCCCCGCGAAAGAGACCCTCGAATTCAAGCCAAGCTTGCGGGCAAGCCGCTTGAAACTTCGCTCGTCGGAACCGCTGCCGACGATGAGCGCGCGGCCTGGAAAGATGGTCTGGTGGGCGGCGAGAGCTTCGAGCAGGATGTCGACGCCCTTCAAGTACCGAAGCTCGCCGATATAGACAAAATCCACCGCATCGTCGGCGAGCATCGGCTCGTAGAACTCATGACGGTAAAGTCCGTTGAGCACGATCCGCGCGGGGCATTGCGGCTGACCGATGAGCTCGACATACTTGTTGGCTGCAAAGACGCTCTCGAAGAGGAACCCGTCGGTCGAGGGCAGCAGCATGCGCTCGGCCGCGATATAGAGGCGCCCCATGGGTTTTGCCGGCGAATAGTGCAGGCTGCCGCCATGGGGCGTGTAGATCGTCTTCACGTTCAATCCCTGGCGCTTCACCTTGCGTCCGGCGAGCCGCGCAAAGGCGCCGCCCTTGGCCCCATGACCGTGCAGGACATGGACGCCAAGCTTCGAGGCCAGCCGTGAGACCTTGGCGGCGGTGCGCCAGTCGCCCGGGCCGATCCGCCGGTTCATGGGAATCCGCGTGACGCCAAGCGCGCAGTTATCGGCCAAGCGGCCGAGCGCCACCGCATCGCCCTCGGGGTTGGAATCGCAGATGATGCCAACCTCGGCGCCAAGCTGGGCTTGGCCGAGCGTCAAATCGTGGACGTGGCGGAACAAGCCTCCGACCGGCGCGCGCAGGGAATGCAGGATGCGAAGGGTAGAGCTCACTGGACCCCGAGTTCAGGAACCTTGCGTGACGGCTGTGTGAGCTTTAGAAGAAGCGTTCCATAACGTAAATAGTGTCGCCGGGCTGCACCGGATAATCGGGCGGCACCATCACCGTGCTCATCACGCCGAACTTGCGGGTGAGCCTTACCATGCGCTGTTTGGCGCGCTCGGTGTAGCCCTCGGCAATAGCGACCGCAGCCTCCACGGTCATGGCGTTGACATAGGGATACTGTCCCGGCTTGTTGACCTCGCCGAGGATGAAGAAGGGCCGATAGGTCTCGACCTCGACGCTGACTTTCGGGTCCTTGACGTATTTCTGCTTCAGCTCGTTGGCGATGTCGTTGGCGAGCTGAGCGGTGGTGAGGCCGCGGGCTCTGATCGGGCCGATCAAGGGCAGCGCGATGGAGCCGCTGGTGTCGATGGCGTAGAGGCGCGAGAGATTGTCTTGCCCGAACACGATGACGCGCACGCAGTCGCCGCTGTCCAGACGATAGGTCGGGTAAGGCACGGCAGGGGCGCCGGGGATGCCGGTGGAGGCCGGCGTCAGGGGCGGCGGGGGCAGGGGTGCCGGCGTGGAGAGGGCGAAGTCGGCGTCGTTAACCCAGGTATGGCGCGCATGTTGCACCCGCCCAGCGCAGCCGTAACAACGGCCAGCGCCACAAGTGCAAATCGCGCAGCTCTGACTCGTCGTTCACGTCCCAAGCTCCAGATTTAGACAGCTCATCGTTAACGAATGCTGAGCATCCGTTCCGAAAAAGGCCGCACCTTAAGCATTTGGTTACGAGGACGCAGTCTAATGAGACGGAAGGTTTAGGAGTTCAGTCAGTTGCCAAAATCGCACAAACACCGCCCGGTCACTGAGGATATCGACTTCGCTACGCTCGGCCGTGCGGTCTGGCGTTCCAAGGGTTGGATCGCCGGTCTTGCCGTCCTTGCAGGGATCGTCACCTTCGTCGGCTTATCGATGATGCGGCCGCTCTTCACTTCGGAAGCGCGCATCCTCATCCAGAATGACGAATCGGCCTTCACCAGGCCGGAGTCCGACCAGGGGCGCGACAAGCAGGTCGCAGCGCTGGACGAGCAGGCGGTACAGAGCCAGGTGCAGGTGCTCACCTCCCGCGATCTTGCCGTAGAGGTCGTGAAGGCGCTCGACCTGACCAACAACCCGGAATTTGCCAAGGACGCCGGCACGAGCCTTCTCAGGCGATTCCTGAATCGGATGGGGCTTGGGCGCGGATCGCCGAAGTCTGAGGAGGAGAAGGCCGCCACCGCCTTTGCGGAGCACCTCTCGGTATTCCAGCTCACGAAGTCGAGCGTGATTGCGGTCGAGTACACTTCGGGCGACTCGCCGCTTGCGGCGGAGGCCGCCAACAAGCTCGCCGATGCGTATATCAATTGGCAGCGCGACGCCAAGCTCGAGCAGACCAAGGATGCAAACGCCTGGCTCAGCACCCAGATCGAAGTGCTGCGAGCGAAGGTGGCCGAATCGGAAGCCGCCGCCGAGCAATTTCGCTCAAGCCAAGGCCTCTTCGCCGGCAGCAACAACGTCACCCTCAACGCGCAGCAGCTCTCGGAGCTCAACAGCCAGGTGATTCTTGCCAACGCGCAGAAGTCCGAGGCCGTGACACGCGCCCGACTGATCAAGCAGATGCTCGCCGACAACGGCGATATCAACGCAACGCCCGAGGTGCTGAAATCCGAGCTGATCGGCAGGCTTATCGACCAGCGCGTGCAGGTCCAGCGCCAGCTGGCAGAGCTGTCGGCGACGCTCATGCCGTCCCACCCGCGCATCAAGCAGCTCACCTCCGAGCTGGCCGATGTCAGGTCGCAGATCCGCGATGAAGCGGCAAAGATCGCCAAGGGCCTCGAGAACGAGGCGGCGGTGGCGAGCGCCGGCGAGGCCTCGCTGCGCAACAGCCTAAACGACTTGAAGACGCAGACCTCGGGGCAGAGCGAGGCCGAGATCAAGCTCCGGGCGCTCGAGCGCGAGGCCAAGGCTAACCGCGATCTCCTGGAATCTTATCTTGCCCGCTATCGCGACGCGAGCGTCCGGCACGACATGGGAGCCGTACCCGCGCAAGCGGCTATCGTCAGCCGAGCCCCCGCATCGGTCCTGCCGTCATTTCCGAAGATCGGCCCCATTACGCTCCTCGTCACGGCCGTCACCGCTCTCCTGGCGCTCGCTTATGTGCTGGCGCGCGAGATGATCGAGGCGCCAGCCGAAGAGCGAGAGCCTTTACCCGCCAGCGAGCCGCGCCTGAAGGCGCGCCAGGAGCCGCCCGCGCGGCCTGCCACCGCAGCGGGTGAGCCCATCGCCGCGCCCCCACCCAAGCGCCCCGCGGCCGCTGCGACGCCTCCTGCTTTACCCCCCCGCGCCGCGCCTGCTCTTGAACCTGAGACTGCGGCGGCCACAGTCGTCAAGGCTCCGCCTGCTGTTGCCTCCCGTCCCATAGCCGAGCCTGCCGTCGCCGTCTCCGCTCCCAAGGTTGAACCGGCCATTGCCTCGGCCCCCTCGGCAGAGCCGGCGCCTCCTCCGCTCGCAGCCTCTGCTGAGACCTCCGCTCCTGCTGCGACGGCAAGCCCACAACAACCGAAGGAGTCGTCCTCCCGCCCGGCATGGCTACGCATGAGGGCTGGACACACCGACGCAGTCAAAGCCAATGCGCCCACAGCTTCACCTCAGTCCGCCGAAACCGATCCTTCGGCGGGCGAGCTGTCGGCCGCGGCAGGTCTTCTCGACCGCTTGCGCCGGGGCTTGTCTCTCGGCGCCGGCGAGCCGCCAGCCGTCGAGCCGCAACCTGCGGGCGGTCTTCTCGACCGTTTGCGCCGGGTCCTTCCCACAGGCGAGGGCAAGGCCGGGGAGAACGCCGGCACCGCGCCGGACACTGCCGGGATGCCGCTGAGGCCCAACGATCTTCGCCACTATCTCAGTCAAAGAATCGCGGCTGCCACCTCGGAGCCAGCCAACGACTCGGTCCGCAACGGGGCTGCCTCCACCTCGAAGAGCAAGGTCCGGCCCGTGCTGAAATCGCTCGATTCCGTGCTCAATCACATCCTGGCTTCGGCCAAAGGGGGCGGCAGCGCGCCCCGCGCTCTCCTCGTGGCGGGGGTCTCGGCCAAGGTCGACGCGACCCCCGAGGCAATCCAGATCGCGCGAGCGCTGGTCGCCAGGGGCGAGCAGGTGGTTCTCGTGGACTTGACGCGAGGCGCCTCGGCCGTGTCGGGGGCTCTCGGATTGCCGCGCGCGCCGGGCTTCACCGATCTTGCCGCCGGCCGTGCCGGCTTCGATGAGGTCGTCAGGATCGATGCCGACACGCCATTGCAGGTGATTGCTGCCGGCAATCCGAAGATCAAAGCCAAGGGCGACGAGGCCGAAAGCTTCACGCGCGTGTTCGAGGCGCTCAAGCAAGTCTATGACTGCATCGTCTTCCATGCCGACCGCGAGGCGGTGCGGACGCTCGCATCGGCGCTCAAGTTCGAGCTGCCCGTGGTGGTCGCCGTACTGCCGCCAGGAGCAGGGGCCAAGAGCCTAACCCAGGACCTTTCGGATTTCTCGGCTCTCGGCTGCCCGGTCTTGGTCTATGAGCAGAGCCGCAAGGAGCCACGCTCGGGCTTGCTCGCTCGCGTCGCGGCAAGCTGAGCCGTCAGTCGCTGCTCTCGGTCCCGCGGCCGAGCAGGCGCCGGCGAAGCCGCTGCACCAGGGGCCAGAGATGCCGGTTCGATTTGATCGCGCGCTTGAGGCGCGCCGAGGCTGCAAGCGGCGTCAAGAGAAGCGCATGCGGCTTGAAGGCGATGAAGTTGCGGCTGGACCTGGTCAGCTCATTGGTCCTTGTGACGGGCCGCGCCCACGCCAATGTCGTAGAAGGCAAGCCCCTGGCGAGAAGCCTCCTCGATCTGATGCCGGAGCAGGAGCGCTCCCGGGGACTGCCTTCGCGACGGGCCTTCGGCGAGCGAGGAGAGCGCGACGCTCGTGCGCTTGTGGCAGATTGTCCCGCTGAAGATTGCCAGTACGACGTCGCCGAGCCTCAGATAGCCGAGCCTGAGCCGACTTGGATTGTCGCCTTCGAGCAGCGCGACCTCGCGATAAAAGGCCCGAGTGAGGGGCATCGAAAATATCTTTGACGCCCATGGCGGCGAACTGGCGGGCCTTCTGATCAAAGAGCGTGTCGAGCAGCGCAAGCCTTTCGTCGAGCGTCTCGGGGAGGCCGGGCTCGACGTGGTCTCCCTTGATGAGGCCGTGCTGAGGCTTCAGGAGGGCGACGACCGGCGCTTCGCCTGCTTCACCTTCGACGACGGCTATCGCGACAATCTCCAATACGCCTATCGCATGTTCAAACGGCGCTCGATGCCGCTCACGCTCTATGTCCCCACTGACTATCCCGACGGGAACGGGGAGCTCTGGTGGCTCGCTCTGGAGGAGATCGTCGCCCGTGCGCACGAGATCGAGCTTTGCCGGAACGGCGAGCTGTGGCGGCTGCCCGCGGGCACCGTGCCGGAGAAGACCCGCGCCTTCGGCGAGATCTATTGTTGGCTGCGCCTCATCGACGAGGCGACCCAGCGCGAAGTGGTGCGCGTGCTCGCCGACCGCTACGGGGTGGACATGGGCGCCGACTGCCACAATCTCGTGATGAATTGGGACGAGATCAGGACCATGGCCGCCGATCCGCTGGTCACCGTCGGCGCCCACACCAAAGGCCATTTCGCCGTTTCCAAGCTGTGCGCATCACGGGCCTGCGAGGAGATGGGCGGCAGCGCCGACCGCATCGAGCGCGAGCTGGGCGTTCGCCCCATCCATTTCAGCTATCCCTATGGCGACCCCGGAAGCGCCGGACGGCGCGACTTCGCCCTTGCCCGCCAAGTGGGGTTCAAGACGGCAGTGACGACGCGAAAGGGCGTGCTGTTTCCCGCCCACAGACGCCACCTGATGGCCTTGCCGCGGGTATCGCTCAACGGCGAGTATCAGTCGCTCACCTATACGGCGCTCTACCTGTCGGGCGCGCCCTTTGCCCTGTGGAACCGCTTCCAGCAGGTTAACGCCGCTTGAGGCTGGATCGCCGGTCGGACCGCTGCATCCAGCCTATGAGCAGGCCCGCCGGAATGACCCAGAGGAGGCCCGCTACAACGAAGAAGGCGAGCTGCGCCCAAGGCGCGGCGAGCGTGATGCGGCCGGCGCTAATGGCGGCGACCGCCCCGGCATACACCGTGAGAAAGACCAGCAGCGCGATGGTGCCGGTGAGCTTGCGTGTCCTTGCCGTCATGGTGGGACTTTAGCATCTGCGGCAATGGGGCAGGGCGGGCAAGATTGAGTTCAGACGCTAGGCCCGCTATCAGACCCCATGTCCTCGACCGCAGCCCAAGACGCTGCCGCCTCGCGAACCGACGCCGGCCCCATGGCCGCCAAGCATGCCCGCGCGCTTCGGCTTTGGCTCGGCGTCCTCGCGCTGCTCATCGTCGCCATGGTCCTTGTCGGCGGCGCCACGCGGCTCACCGATTCGGGCCTCTCCATCACCGAGTGGCAGCCCATCATTGGCGCCGTGCCGCCGCTCTCCGAGGCGGATTGGCAAAAGGCTTTCGCGGCCTATCAGAAGATCCCCGAATATACCGAGCTCAAGCGGGGCATGAGCCTCGATCAGTTCAAGACCATCTATTGGTGGGAGTGGGCGCATCGTTTTCTTGGCCGTCTGATCGGCGTTGCCTTCTTCGTGCCCTTCATCAGCTTCTGGCTTCTCGGTTATATCCCGCGCACGCTTCTGCCGCGGCTGATCGGCCTCTTCGTTCTGGGCGGGCTCCAGGGCGCCGTCGGCTGGTACATGGTGAAGAGCGGTCTCGTCGATCGCACTGATGTCAGCCAGTACCGGCTCGCCGCCCATTTCGGCGTTGCCCTTTCCATTCTCGGCTACACGCTCTGGCTCTTGTTCGGACTTGGCAGCGAGATGCCGGCCGGACGCCCGCCGTCGCGCGGGCGCGCGGGCGTGTGGATCGCAGCTCCGGTGCTTGCGCTCATTTTCCTGCAGCTGCTGGCAGGCGCGCTGGTGGCGGGCCTCGACGCCGGGTTCGGCTACAACACCTGGCCGCTGATCAACGGCGCGTTTGTGCCAAGCGGGCTCGGCGAAGCCTCGCCCTGGTATCTCAACCTGTTCGAGAACCCGCTCACCGTGCAGTTCGATCACCGCATGCTCGGCTATACGGTCGTGGTCGCGACGCTCGCCCAGCTCCTATGGCTTACGTTGAGAGGCTCGCCGCCCGCGCTGATCGGGACCGCCTTGACGCTCGCTCTGCTTGCCGTGCTTCAGGCGACGCTCGGCGTCTGGACGCTGCTTCTCGCCGTGCCCATCGAGCTCGGCCTCGCCCATCAGTCCGGCGCCATCGCCGTCTTCGCCGTCGCCGTCTACCATTTCTGGCTTGTGAGCCACGCAGCGTCGCCCGCTGCGCAACCTCACGTCGCGGCGAGCGCCTGATCGAGATCGGCGATGATGTCGTCGGCGTTTTCCAAGCCTATCGACAGCCGCACCACTTCATCCCCGGCGCCGGCGCGCATCCGCTGCTCGTCGGTAAGCTGGCGGTGCGTGGTGGAGGCGGGGTGGATGATCAGGCTCCGCGTATCGCCGATATTGGCGAGGTGGCTGAACAGCTTGACGTTGCTCACGAGCGCGATGCCAGCCTCATAGCCGCCTTTCAGGCCGAAGGTGAACACCGCACCCGCCCCTTGCGGGCAATAGCGCTGGTGAAGCGCGTAATATTTGTTGTCCGGCAGGCCAGCGTAATTGACCCACGCCACCTTGGAGTGGCGCGTCAGCCAGGTCGCGACGGCAAGCGCATTGTCGCAGTGGCGCTGCATGCGCAAGGGCAGCGTCTCGATGCCGGTGAGGATGAGGAAGGCGTTGAATGGCGAGATGGCAGGCCCGAGATCGCGCAAGCTGAGCACGCGGCAGGCGATGGCTAAGGCGAAATTGCCGAAGGTCTCGGCGAAGGTGATGCCGTGATAGCTGGCCGAGGGGGCGGAGAGCGTCGGATAGCGCCCGCTCTTAAGCCAATCGAAGGTGCCGCAATCGACGATGGCGCCGCCGATCGAGTTGCCGTGGCCGCCGAGGAACTTGGTGAGCGAATGCACGATGATGTCGGCACCATGCTCGATGGGGCGGACGAGATAGGGCGTTGCCAGGGTGTTGTCGACGATGAGCGGCACGTCGGCTTCCTTGGCAACGGCGGCGATCGCCGCGATGTCGGTGATGATGCCGCCGGGATTGGCGATCGACTCGACGAAAATAGCTTTGGTCTTCGGCGTCAGCGCCGCGCGAAAGGAGTCCGCGTCCGTGGTATCGGCGAAGCGCACCGTCCAGCCGCATTTCTTGAAGGAATGGGTGAACTGGTTGATCGAGCCGCCATAGAGCTGCCGGGCGGCGACGAACTCATCGCCCGGCTCGAGCAGCGTATGGAAGACGAGCATCTGCGCCGCGTGGCCTGAAGCGGCGGCGAGGCCCGCCGTACCGCCTTCGAGCGCGGCGACGCGCTCCTCCAGCACCGCCTGGGTGGGGTTGGTGATGCGGGTATAGATATTGCCGAAGGTCTCGAGATTGAACAACGCAGCGGCGTGCTCGACGTCGTCGAAGACAAAGGACGTAGTCTGATAGATTGGCGTGGCGCGCGCCCCGGTGGCAGGATCGGGCTGGGCGCCGGCATGGATGGCAAGAGTGTTGAAGCCGGGTTTCCGGTCCGCGGTCATTGTCATTTCCCTTACGACGAATGGTGGAGGCGACTATAGCAAAGGTGGAGGAAAAGACGCCCCGCGCACACGTGGGCCAAAGGCAACGTATCAATCGCCCGCGGCTTTGAGCACGCGATGCTGCACGCCCTTGGCGCCGAGCAGCGACCGCTTGCTTGAGAGCCGGCGGGAATTGACTCCCGCCCAGCTGAGTTCGCCGGACAGCCTCCCATATTCAATCTTCGGGCAGCGGTTCATCACGACTTGCAAGCCCGCCTCCTCGGCGAGCCTTGCCGCCTCGTCGTTGCGCACTCCGATCTGCATCCACACCACCTTGGCGCCGATCCTGATCGCCTCGCGGGTGATGGCGAGCGCGGCTTCCGAGTTGCGGAAGATGTCGACGATGTCGACCTTCTCTCCGATGGCGGCGAGAGAGGCGTAGATCTTGTCGCCGAGGATCTCCTTGCCCGCTTGACCTGGATTGACCGGGATCACGCGGAAGCCCTTGGCCTTGAGATATTTCATGGCGAAATAGCTCGGCCGCGACGTGTTGGGGCTCGCTCCCACCATGGCGATGGTGCGATGGTTGGTGAGAATGCCCCTGACATAGGCGTCGCTGTAGACGTCGTGGTTCATGCGGGTCGTGGGGCAGGGGGCGATAAACTACCGCGGCCAGCGCGGTTGCCGCTTGTCGATGAAGGCGCCGATGCCCTCCTCGGCCTCGGCGTCAAGCATATTCTCCACCATCACGGCGGAGGCATAGGCGTAGGCATCTTCAAGTGGCATGTCGATCTGGCGGTAGAAGGCCTCCTTGCCGATCTTGAGCGTGCGCTTCGGTTTCGTCGCGATCTGGCGGCCGAGCTCCACCGCCTCGTTCACCACGCGGTCAGGCTCAACCACCCGATTGACGAGGCCGAGTGCCTTCGCGTCCTCAGCGCTGACCAACTCGCCCAAGAGCAGCATCTCCATGGCAGCCTTGCGCGAGACGTTGCGGCTGAGCGCCACCATGGGCGTCGAGCAGAAAAGCCCGATATTGACGCCGGGCGTGGCAAAGCGTGCATCCACGCTGGCCACGGCGAGATCGCAGCTTGCTACCAGCTGGCAGCCGGCGGCGGTGGCAATACCGTTCACGGCTGCGATAACGGGCTTGGGCGAACGCACGATGGCGAGCATCATCTCGGAGCAGGCCGTCATGGTCTTGGCGAAGAAGGAGCGGCCTTTGTCGGCGTCGCCTCGGTGCGCCGTCAGCTCTTTCAGATCGTGCCCTGACGAGAAGGCAGAGCCGGCGCCGGTAATAACGATGGCGCGGACGGCGTCAGCGCCGCCGATCTCGGTGACAGCGCCGTGAAGCGCCGCCATCAATCCTCCGGAGAGGCTGTTGCGCGCCTCAGGCCGGTTGAGCGTGAGCAACGCGACCGGGCCGATGTCTTGCCGCAGCAGGACTTCGTCCTTGAGCGCCGGCTTCGTCGCAATCTTTGCCATTCGCGCCTGTTCCCACCTCGTTGGCCGGAATGCAACGCCTTTATATCAGCGCGGCTTGCTGTGCCAGTCTCCCCAAGCGTGGTATTATAATACCACATTGCTAATAGACGGATTCTGCATGATATTCCCCGTTGCCCTTGACCTCCAGCAGATGAGCCGCTAGAAGCGCCGATCCTCCGATTCGAGACGAGCCATGAAGACCTTTTCAGCCACCCCCAAAGACATCGAGAAGACCTGGATCCTCATCGACGCTGCCGGCCTTGTGGTCGGGAGGCTGGCGTCGCTCATCGCCATGCGGCTCCGCGGCAAGCACAAGCCGAGCTTCACGCCCCATATGGATTGTGGCGACAACATCATCGTGATCAACGCAGGCAAGGTCGTGCTCACCGGCAACAAGCGCGCCGACAAGGTCTATAACTGGCACACCGGCTATCCCGGCGGCATCAAGAGCCGCACGGCGGAGAAGATCCTCGACGGCAAGCATCCCGAGCGTGTGCTGCACAAGGCCGTGGAGCGGATGGTGCCGCGCGGCCCCCTCGGCCGCCAGCAGATGAAGAACTTGCGGGTCTATGCCGGGCCCGAGCATCCCCACGAGGCGCAAAGCCCGGTGGTTCTCGACGTCGCCGCCCTCAATACCAAGAACGCAAGGAGCGCCTAAAGCCATGAGCGAGACCATGACGCTGGAGGACCTTGCGCCGCTCAAGAGTGAGACTAGCGCTCCCCCGGTCCGCGTCTATGAGAAGAAGGTCGACGCGCAGGGCCGCTCCTACGCCACCGGCAAGCGCAAGGACGCCGTTGCCCGCGTCTGGGTGAAGCGTGGACCCGGCAAGATCACGGTCAACGGCAGGGACCAGACGATCTATTTCGCACGGCCTGTTTTGCGGATGATCCTGAACCAGCCACTCATCGCTGCAAAGCGCGAGGGCCAGTTCGACGTCGTCTGCACGGTGAGCGGCGGTGGCCTTTCCGGCCAGGCCGGCGCCGTCCGTCATGGCATCTCCAAGGCACTTACCCGCTTCGAGCCTGAGCTCCGCGGCGTGCTGAAGAAGGGCGGGTTCCTCACCCGCGACGCCCGCACGGTGGAGCGCAAGAAGTACGGCAGGGCCAAGGCCCGAAAGAGCTTTCAGTTCTCCAAGCGCTAACGCATGTTCCTTCCCGATTGACTCGTCATGCCCGGGCTTGACCCCGGGCATCCATGCCGTTGCACCTCAGCGAGTTGAGAGGCAAGTGGAGTGGATTGCCAGGTCAAGCCCGGCAATGACGAAGAGTGTGTGACCACCATGGCCAGCAACAAGACGATCAAGGCCGCCGTGCTAGGCGCCAGCGGCTATACCGGCGCCGACATGATTCGGCTTGCCGCGCTGCATCCGGCCATCAAGCTCGTAGCGCTCATCGCCAAGGGCCATGCCGGCCAGAGCCTTGCCCAAGTCTTCCCGCATCTTGCAAGCCTCGATGTGCCGGCCCTTGTCGGCTCCGACCAGATGGATTGGAGCAAGGTCGACGTCGCCTTTTGCGGACTGCCGCACGGGACCGCCCATAGCGAGATTGCCAAGCTGCCGAAGCGCATCAAGGTCATCGACATGTCGGCGGACTTTCGCTTGCGCGACCCTCACCTCTACGCCGAATGGTACGGCGGTGAGCACAGCGCGCCGGAGCTTCTCAAGGGCGCGGTCTACGGACTGACCGAGCATTATCGCGACAAAATCAAAGGCGCGCGGCTCGTTGCCTGCCCGGGCTGCTATCCCACCGCTGTGCTGCCGGCGCTTCTGCCGCTGACCAAGGCGAAGCTCATCGCGCGGGA
>DASYIU010000280.1:0-4658 GCA_035997285.1 Methyloceanibacter sp.
GTCTTAGCCGTGGGGATGGACTCGCCTCACCCTGAGGAGGCGGCCGTCTCGAAGGAGTAGGCCTCATGCTTCGAGACCCGCCCTTACGGGCGCTCCTCAGCATGAGGAACGGACCTTGGTCGCAAATAAGACTGCTGAAACCCTCAGCTCACCGTGGTGTCGGGAGCATCGTCGGGCTGGTGCGCATCGGCCGGATCGGTGCCGTTGGTGTCGCGATTGCCCTCGCTGCCATTCCCCCCACGCCGGCCTTGCTCGCGACCCCCGGCCCGCTGTTGGCCGCCCCGCTCGTGTCCGCCGCCGCCATGGTGCTCCCGGTCGCCGCTATGGCGCTCGCGGTCTTGCCCGCCGCCTCCCTGACGCTCGCGGTCTTGCCCGCGGTCTTGGCCACCGCCGGCACGAACGTCGCCGCCGCCGCCATCGGTGCTATCGAAGTCCGAGCCGCCATCGTCGTCGGACCCTTCCGCGTTCCACTGGGGGCGAAACCCACTGCCGTTCGGGCCTTCGCCCTGGTGGCTGTTTTGGGCGCCGAGCTGCGTATGTGCCGCCATGATGATGCGGTTGTAATGCTCGGCGTGCTGAAAATAGCTCTCGGCCGACACCAGGTCGCCCGATGATAGTGCGTCGCGCGCGAGCGACAGATATTTCTCGGCGATATGCGCCGCGGTCCCCCGAATCTTGACGTCGGGTCCGTTCGATTCATAGCTCCGCGCTAAGGGATTTTGGGGCTTACGGCCACCGCGGCCGCGGCCCCTGCGATTCTGCTGTCCTTGCCTCATTGGCTTCTATTCACCTGATAAGCGGCACACGCCGCGTCCTTTCTTCCCTGCTCACTCTCGTCCACGACTGACCTCAGCCTCAACGCGCTTGCCGTTTCGGAAAGCCGGATCAGCCCAGCAGTCGTCCTACCCGCGCTTTTCGCTGCCTTGTTATGAATCGATTTCCGGCGCTACGCGTTTTGAGTCCCAGGAACTAGCGCCAGCCAACCTCAATCTGATGGGCGGTTGAGCGTCTCCTGAACGTCCCGAGAGGCACGGCGCCCTTCAATCGAGGTTCACGAGATGTCCGCTCTTGTTGCCGTTGCAACCGGCCGCGCCTTTGCAAGCGACATGGCCGAGAATATTCATTTCGCTGACACGAACCTAACCCGAACCCCGTGATTTTCCAAGCCTCTTTTTTGCTCTGCGACGCTATGCTCGCCGCTCGCCTGTCACACCCCTGCCATGACCGAGCGGGGTCTGCCGGCAAGATCGGGCCTGATTCCTTGAGCTTCATCCAGCCTGAGCCCGGCTCCGCGCAAAATTCCCGCCACCGCCTCCGCCTGGGTGGCACCGATCTCGACGAGGATCCTCCCCGCAGGCGCAAAGAGCTGGCCGGCACGGGCGGCAATGCGCCGATAGGCCTCAAGCCCGTCACGGCCGCCATCCAGAGCGAGCCTTGGATCGAAGTCTGCCACCTCTGGCGACAGGAGCGCGATCTCGCTTGCGGCAAGATAAGGCGGATTGGCGAGGATCAGGTCGAACTCTCCCGCGATCGCATCGAGCCAATCGCCGGCGATAAAGGAGGCGCGGGTCGCCACGCCCAGACGTCGCGCATTGGCCACGGCAAGGGCGAGAGCGCCCCTGCCGATGTCGGTGCCGAGGCCGGTTGCCTGCGGCAGCTCGGCCAGGAGCGTAATGAGGATGCAGCCGGTCCCGGTGCCAAGATCGAGCAGCTTGAGCGGTCGTCCGCCCCAGCCGCTCCGCTCGACAAGCTCGAGCGCCGCCTCGATCAGGGTCTCCGTGTCGGGGCGAGGATCGAGCGCATGGGGATCGACGAGGAAGCTACGGCCATAGAACTCGCGGGAGCCTGTGATGCGCGACACCGGCTCGCGCTTGAGCCGGCGCCGGATCGAGGCGCCGAGCCGCGCGGCAACCTCTGGCGCAAGCTCATCGCGGCCCCGCGCGATATAGGCTTCGTGGGTGAGACCTGCGGCGTTGCAGAGAAGCAACCGCGCATCGAGCTCCGGCGTCTCGACGCCCGCCCGCCGTAAGACAGAGGCGGCCTCGGCAAAAGCCCGGCCCAAGGTCAGCGCCGTCGCGGCTTCGCTGCGATGGCGCAAAGCGGTCTCAACCATGCACCGGCTCCCGCATGGCAGAAAGCTGGTTGGTCTGATGCTCGGTGATGAGCGCGTTGATGAGCTCGTCTAGCGCGGGCTCGCCCTCGAGCACGAGATAGAGCTGGTGCGTGGTGAAGCCGATACGGTGATCGGTGACGCGCCCTTGCGGGAAATTATAGGTGCGGATGCGCTCGGAGCGGTCGCCGCTGCCGATCTGGCTGCGGCGGTCTTGCGCCCGCTCGGCGTCGAGCTTGGCCCGTTCCAGATCGTAGAGGCGGGCGCGCAGCACCTTCATCCCCTTCGCCTTGTTCTTGTGCTGCGATTTCTCGTCCTGCTGGCTGACCACCAGCCCGCTCGGCAGATGCGTGATCCTGACCGCGCTGTCGGTGGTGTTGACGGACTGGCCGCCAGGCCCGCTCGCACGGAATACGTCGATGCGCAGGTCCTTGTCGTCGATCTTGATGTCGACCTCCTCGGCCTCGGGCAGCACCGCCACGGTCGCCGCCGAGGTGTGTATGCGCCCTTGCGCCTCGGTCTCCGGCACGCGCTGCACGCGATGCACGCCCGATTCGAATTTCAGCCGGGCAAACACGCCCTTGCCCGTGATGTTGGCGATGATCTCCTTGTAGCCGCCGGTGGCAGATTGGCTCGCCGAGAGAACGGTCACCTTCCAGCCTTGCCGTTCGGCATAGCGCTGATACATGCGGAACAGATCGCCGGCGAACAGCGTCGCCTCATCGCCGCCGGCGCCGGCGCGCACCTCGAGGATCGCGCTCTTGTCGTCGGCGGCGTCCTTGGGCAGCAATTGCACCTTCAACTGTTGCTCGAGGTTGTCGATTCTGGGATCGAGCGCGCCAAGCTCCTGCTCGGCGAGCGTCGCCATTTCGGCGTCGGAGGCCGGGTCGTCGATCAGCTGCTTGAGATCCTCGCGCTCGCGCAGCGCCCGGCGGAGCGCGGTGATGGTGGCCACGATCGGGTCGAGCTCGGCGAACTCGCGCGAGAGACGCACATAGCTCTCCTGATCGGCGCCCGCGGCGAGCGTGCCTTGCACCGTCTGCCAACGGGCGACGAGCTTGTCGAGCTTCTCGGCGGGGACTGTCGTCATGAGCTGAATTGATGGATGACTAGAAGGGGCTCGGAAGCCGGTCGGCCTTGCGGCTGCGCGGGTCGTCCGGGTCGAGAACGCGGTCTTGGGTGTCGCCGGTCCCCGAAGAGATCGTCCCTGACGGGCCCGGCAATTTGCCGAGCACGATCCATAGTCCAAACGCCAGCACCGAGACAATGAGGGCGCCGATGCCCCATTTCAAGAGACCGCGCGTTCGCGACTTGGCTTTCTCTGGCGTCGGCTGAGCGGCGGAAGGCGTGAATTCCGCCCGCGGTGGCTGAGGCTGCGCCGGCTGCCGCGGCGGCGGCTGTTGCGGCTGGACTTGCGGCTGGTGCTGGGGAGCCTGAGCCTGACGCGGCGGCGGTGGGCGCCGGTCGGGCGGCGGCTGCGGAGTTGCCTGCCGCGAAGGAGCGGCATTGGGCCAAGGCGCTTGCGCCGGCGACTGTGGGGCTGCCTCGGGCCAGCTTTGCGGAAAGGGCGACGGCGCGGCGTTTGGCCGAGGGGCTTGCTGAGCGGGCGATGGGGCAGGAGCCGGCCACGGGTTCTGGAACGGGGCCGAAGGCGCGGTAGCCGGCCTAGCTCTCTGGGGTGGCGAGGGTGGGGGAGCGGGCTCCCACTGGATATCCAGAGGAGATGAGCCCGGCGCAGGCGCAGGCCGATCCGTCTGGAAGCCGAAATCCGCGCTCCCCGGCGGCGTCATGACCGGGACGTCGGGCATGGCCTTGGGTCGGAGCTCCACGATTCCCGCCTCGAGCTGCGCATAGATGCGCCGGAGCAGTGGACGGACGTCGAGATTGAGCATCGCGCCGTAGGCATTCACCACGCGGCAGGTCTCGGCCCAAGGGGGCAGCGCGTAGAGCGCGCCCTGCTCAAGCGCCTGCACCACGTCGACGCGGGTGCCGAGCCGCGCGGCGAGATCGTTCTCGGACAGGGTGCTGGCGGCACGCAAGTCCCGAAACAGCTCCGCCACCTCAGCGTCATAGCCGGCCGGCATTTCCTTAATCCCGTGAATATGCAGGCGCCGTCGCGCGGCGTCCGGCGGTGGGCTTACCGGCACTTGGCCCGGCTCGGGCGGCATCGCAAGGCCGATCCCATCTCTTGCTGATCTCCGCTAACACAAGCCCAACGACGTTGATTTTGCAAGTCTCAGCGAGATTAACATATTGCAACACGGCGTGGAGACCTCTCATCGCGTCAAATCTGCACGCCCTTTTCGGCGGCAAAGCGTTTCAGGTCCTCGCGCAGCGAGGTGTCCCGGCATTCGAGCAGCTCCTCGAGCCTTTGCCTGAGATTGCCGGCATCGAGCGACAGGATCATGGCCTTGACCGGCCCCACCGAGGCCGGCGCCATGGAAATCGAGCGAAAGCCAAGCCCGATAATCGCCATGGCCTCGAGTGGCCTGCCCGCCATCTCCCCGCACAGAGTGAGCGGCACTTTGTGCTTGTCCGCGGCGTCGAC
>DASYIU010000281.1:0-2491 GCA_035997285.1 Methyloceanibacter sp.
CACTTGGCCATAAGGGTGCTCGCGACCAGCTCGCGGTTCTTAGCCTGGATTTGGGCGTTTAAACCCTGGCTTGCGCTCGGGGATGGTCTCGTAGGCGACCTCGAAGAACTGCAGGGTCTCGGCTTCGCGGACAGCACGGCGGAAAACGCCATCCCGCGCCTCGGCGACCTTGCGCGCGAACGCGGCCTCATCCATCGCACCGAGCAGGCGCGCTTGATGGGCGAGGTTCTTGTCGAGGCCCTGGCTGGCGAGCGTGGGTTTGTCGTCAACCCGCGCTCCCTTCACCCGGCTGCCGCGGGCACCGGCGCTTAGGCCGACTGTTTCCTTCCGCGCCTGTCGCAGCTGGTCGAGCCGCCTCCTGGCCCGCATCCTAATCTCGATCGCGTCGGCCTCAAGCTCGCGGTTCTTCGCCTGGCGGGCGTAAGCCGCCATCGCGACGGCCTTGGCGTGAATATCCTTCACCTCATCGATGGTGCGCGCCTCGGCCAAGGGCTGACAGGCAATTTTTCCTTCGGATTGCATCTTCGTCTCCCCACACACACGGCATAGGCCTGTCCCTAGGACCACTGGGACCGAAACGAATTGGCAGCAGGGGCCGCGGTCCCAGTGGTCCTAGGGACCGCTCTATGCCGCTTGTATGGGCTCATGCAGCCTCCTCCACCGCTTCCTCGTCGTGTTCGGTTACGCGCAGGGTGATGCCGGCATAGACATAGACGCGCTTTCTCCCCTCGCGGGGCCGCATCCTCTTGATTGAAGGCTGGGCCGCTCGCAGGTCGCGTCCGAAGGTCGCCTTGTCCTTCTTGATGTGGCCGTTGTCGTCAGACCAACCCTTGTAAGTCAAATAGAGCAGGTCGGGACTGACCTCCTTGTCGGTGCCGAGCTCGCACCGCTCGCGCACGAAGGCGGCAACCGGCGAGGCGAGGTCCCGCATCAGCGTGACGGCCTCGCTGGCGGCCTTCAGGTAAGTGAAGCGATTCTTGCACTCGACGAGCCGCCCCAGCCCCTCAAGCGCCCAGTTCAAGATACCCGGCAGCTCCGGTTGGAGGCTGGGCTCGAGCTCGTGGTCTTCCTTGCCGAGCCAGGAGAGCGAGAGCGGCAGCAGCACGATGCGGCCGACAATGGCGGTCGATGCGTCGCCGAGCTTCGGAAGCTCGTTCGAGATGACATGAAGACGCGTCGGCAGCTTGCCGTTCCACTGGTCTCTGTGCTTGCGATTGACCGTCAACGTATCCTCGCCGGAGACGCTCAGGAGTCGCTCAACGACGATGCTGCTGTCCCTTCCGATGAACCTCGCGTCGGAAATGATGGCGAGGCTCTTGCCGATCATCGGCTGCAGCCCGAACTCCCCGCCAAGGCTGTTCAATGTCGGCCCCGCAACGTTCGCCCGGCCAACGAGAGCCGTGAGAATGCGGGCAATCACGCCCTTGCCGCCCCTGGTTGGGCCGACATTCAGCAGAATCTTGTGCAGGTCGGTTCGGCCGCTGACGACATAGCCGAACCACTCGCCGAGAACGTTGATGGCCTCGGGCTCGGTGGGCCAAAGCGCCTCGAGGAATGCAAGCCAGCGTCTGGGTTCGGGAGCGTCCGGCTGATAGTCGAAAGGGACGGATGTCTGGTTGAAGAACAGCGGCGTATGCGGGATCAGACGCCGCTGCTCGAGATCGAGGAGACCGTTGCCAACGGCGACGATGATGCCTGTGGTCCTGCCGTCGAGCCAGGCAGGCTGGTCGCGGTCGGTTGGCAGGATGCAGATGACGGCCAGCGCCTCGAGCAGGTCTCCGATTTTGCGGCGGGTTGGCGCCCAAGGTGCTGGTTTGTCTTCCTTGAGGTAGAAGGCGTGCTCGGTGAAGGTGTAGAGCAGGCTGCGAACCGCGCGCTCCTCGAGCTCAGACCAATGTGACTTCCGCCATTGCCACCAGCCGCCGCGCCAATGCCGCAACGTGAGCGTCCCGGCGTGCATGCAGTGCTGCGCCACGAACAAGTGAGCGACCGCCATCGGCACTTGCGGCGGCGGAATTTCACCGGACGGCTTGGGCGAATCCCGATTATCGCTAGTGGCCGTCTTCTTGAACGTCGTACGAGTACGCGCCATTAGCGGCTCCCCATCAATTCATCGTTGAGGTCCTTGCCCACCTCGGGCTCGACGAGCTCCACCTTGCGGCCCGCGCGCAGCCAACGTTGGGCACAGTCGTCGGTCGCCTTGCGGGAGGCGTCGTCGTTCTCGCCCAGCAGGATCAGCTTGCGGATGTCCTCAAGCACCGGCAGCGTCGCGATCGCGCCGGCGCAGCCGAGCGCCCACGCCGGGCCGAAGCCCAGGGCGTTGGCCGCCATGCAGGTCTCGATGCCCTCTCCGACCGCCAGGACGCCATGAGGAACGTCGGCGAGTTTCACGGCACTGCCGGCGACCGGCCCGAGCATCTTGCGCCTGGTCCTCGGCCACAGCCGGGGCTGGTCGACGTGGATACGGTGGATGCCGGTGAGCTCGTCGGTC
>DASYIU010000282.1:0-5586 GCA_035997285.1 Methyloceanibacter sp.
CTCGCTCGGTCTCAACGTCGATCTGCACAACTCCAAGCAGGGCCGCACCGGCCCCGGCGGAGAGCAGATAGAGGCGGCGGAGTAGCGGCGAACTGAGGACGGATGGCAGAGGACGCAAACCAGGCATGGCGGACCGACACGTGGTCCGTCGCCCGTCCTCAGCCGTTCGCAACCCGATAGCTTCCTACGAATAGCTCTCTACGGAGAAGGCTCATGAACCAAGAATTGATGAATCTCTTCAGCCCGCAGGTGCCGGCTCAGGTCTTCGACCAGATCCGCATCTCGATCGCGAGCCCGGAGAAGATTCTGTCGTGGTCCTACGGCGAGATCAAGAAGCCGGAGACCATCAACTACCGCACCTTCAAGCCCGAGCGCGACGGGTTGTTCTGCGCGCGCATCTTCGGGCCGATCAAGGATTACGAGTGCTTGTGCGGCAAGTACAAGCGCATGAAGTACAAGGGCATCATCTGCGAGAAATGCTCGGTCGAGGTGACGCTCTCGCGCGTGCGGCGCGAGCGCATGGGCCACATCGAGCTCGCCGCGCCCGTCGCGCACATCTGGTTCCTCAAGTCGCTGCCGAGCCGTATCGGGCTCTTGCTCGACATGACGCTCAAGGCGCTCGAGCGTATCCTCTATTTCGAGAGCTATGTGGTGCTCGAGCCGGGGCTCACCCCGCTTGAAGACCGTCAGCTCCTGTCGGAAGACGAGTACCTCAAGGCGCAGGACACCTACGGCGCCGACAGCTTCACCGCGCTCATCGGTGCAGAAGCGATCCGCGAAATGCTCAAGGTGCTCGACCTCGAGAAGATGGCGGCCGACCTGCGCGTGGAGATCGCCGAATCGACCTCCGAGCTCAAGCCCAAGAAGCTCGCCAAGCGGCTCAAGCTGATCGAGGCGTTCATGCAGTCCGGCAACAAGCCGGAATGGATGATCCTGAAAGTCGTGCCGGTGATCCCGCCCGACCTGCGGCCGCTGGTGCCGCTCGACGGTGGCCGCTTCGCCACCTCTGACCTGAACGACCTCTATCGCCGCGTGATCAACCGCAACAACCGGCTGAAGCGGCTGATGGAGCTCAGGGCGCCGGACATCATCATCCGCAACGAGAAGCGCATGCTGCAAGAGGCGGTCGATGCGCTGTTCGACAACGGACGGCGCGGCCGCGTCATCACCGGCGCCAACAAGCGTCCCTTGAAGTCGCTCGCCGACATGCTGAAGGGAAAGCAGGGCCGCTTCCGCCAGAACCTGCTCGGCAAGCGCGTCGATTATTCTGGGCGCTCGGTGATCGTGGTTGGGCCTGAGCTCAAGCTGCATCAATGCGGCCTGCCGAAGAAGATGGCGCTCGAGCTGTTCAAGCCCTTCATCTACGCGCGGCTCGACGCCAAGGGCCATGCCGCCACGGTGAAGCAGGCGAAGAAGCTGGTCGAGAAGGAGAAGCCGGAGGTCTGGGACATCCTCGATGAGGTGATCCGCGAGCATCCGGTGCTGCTCAATCGCGCGCCGACGCTCCACCGCCTCGGCATCCAGGCCTTCGAGCCGGTGCTGATCGAGGGCAAGGCCATCCAGCTGCATCCGCTCGTCTGCGCGGCGTTCAATGCCGATTTCGACGGCGACCAGATGGCGGTGCACGTGCCGTTGTCGCTCGAGGCGCAGCTCGAGGCGCGCGTCTTGATGATGTCGACCAACAACATTCTGCATCCGGCCAACGGCTCGCCGATCATCGTGCCGTCGCAGGATATCGTGCTCGGCATCTATTATCTGTCGCTGGCCATGGACAAGGAGCCGGGCGAAGGCATGGCTTTCGGCAACGTGGCCGAGATTCATCATGCGCTCGACGCCAAGGTCGTGACCTTGCACACCAAGATCAAGGGCCGCTACATCACGGTCGATGCCAAGGGCAAGCCCTTGTCGCAGATGCACGACACCACACCGGGCCGCATGCTGCTCGGCGAGCTGTTGCCGCGGCGGCCTGAGGTGAGCTTCGATCTCGTCAACCGGCTGCTCACCAAGAAGGATATCTCCAACATGATCGACGTGGTCTATCGCCACTGTGGTCAGAAGGAGACGGTCATCTTCTGCGACAGGATCATGGGGCTCGGCTTCGTCTATGCCTGCCGCGCCGGCATCTCGTTCGGCAAGGACGACATGGTGATCCCGGAGACCAAGGACGCCATCGTGCAGAAGACGTCCGACCTCGTGCGTGAGTACGAACAGCAGTACAATGACGGCCTGATCACGCGCGGCGAGAAATACAACAAGGTGGTCGACACCTGGACCGAGTGCACCGAGCTCGTCGCCAAGGAGATGATGAAGCGCATCTCCGCGGTCGAGCGCGATCCCAAGACCGGCCGGGAGAAGGCGATCAACTCCATTTATATGATGTCGCATTCGGGTGCGCGCGGTTCGCCCGCCCAGATGAAGCAGCTTGCCGGCATGCGTGGTCTGATGACCAAGCCGTCGGGCGAGATCATCGAGACGCCGATCATCTCCAACTTCAAGGAGGGGCTGTCGGTGCTCGAATATTTCAACTCGACCCACGGTGCCCGCAAGGGCCTTGCCGACACGGCGCTGAAGACGGCGAACTCGGGCTACCTCACGCGCCGTCTGGTCGACGTGGCGCAGGACTGCATCGTCACCGAGGAGGACTGCGGCACGAGCGAGGGCATCACCGCGCGCGCTATCCTCGAGGCCGGCGAGGTGACCGTGTCGCTCGGGCAGCGCGTGCTCGGCCGCACCACCTGCGACAATATTAAGAACCCGTCGACCGGCAAGGTGATCATCAAGGCCGGCCAGCTCCTCGAGGAGGAGGAGATCGAGGCCTTGGAGGCGGCTCACGTGCAAGAGGTACGCATCCGCTCGGCGCTGACCTGCGAGACTCGCAATGGCATCTGCGGCAAGTGCTACGGGCGCGATCTTGCCCGCGGCACGCCGGTCAATCTCGGCGAGGCGGTCGGCGTCATTGCCGCCCAGTCGATCGGCGAGCCCGGTACGCAGCTCACCATGCGTACCTTCCATCTCGGCGGTGTCGCCAGCGCCAAGGTGGTCGATCAATCCTCGCTCGAGTCCAACTTCGACGGCACGGTGAAGATCAAGCAGCGCAACGTCGTCAAGGATTCGCAAGGCCGCCTCATGGTCATGGGCCGCAATACCGCCGTCGTCGTGCTCGACGAAGACGGCAGCGAGCGGGCCGTGCACCGGCTGCCTTACGGCACGCATCTGCGCGTCGATGACGGCGTTAAGGTCAAGCGCGGCGATCGTCTCGCTGAATGGGACCCCTATACCCGTCCGGTGCTGACCGAGATCGAGGGCACGGTCGACTTCGAGGACCTGGTCGAGGGCGTCTCGGTGAGCGAGCGGCGCGATGAGTCGACCGGCATCACCAACAGCGTGATCATCGATTGGCGGGCATCGCCGCGCGGCGCCGATCTAAGGCCTGCCGTGGCGATCAAGGACAAGAAGGGCAAGATCGGCAAGCTGTCACGCGGCGGCGAGTCGCGCTATCTGCTCCCCGTCGATGCGATCCTGTCGGTCGAGACCGGCCACCAGGTGATGGCCGGCGACGTGCTGGCCCGTATTCCGATGGAGAGCGCCAAGACCCGCGACATCACGGGTGGCTTGCCGCGCGTTGCCGAGCTGTTCGAGGCGAGGCGGCCCAAGGACCATGCCATCATCGCCGAGGTCTCGGGCACGGTGCAGCTTGGCCGCGACTACAAGAACAAGCGGCGCATCACCATCACGCCGGACGACGGCGAGGAGCCGGTCGAGTACCTCATCCCCAAGGGCCGCCACTTGGCCGTGCAGGAGGGCGATCGCATCGAGAAGGGTGAGTTCCTGCTCGATGGCCATCCTGCACCCCACGACATCCTGGCCATCAAGGGCGTCGAGGAGCTGGCCAACTATCTCGTCAACGAGATCCAGGAGGTGTACCGGCTGCAAGGCGTCACCATCAACGACAAGCATATCGAGGTGATCGTCAGGCAGATGCTGCAGAAGACTGAGGTGAGCGATCCCGGCAACACCGAGTTCCTCAAGGGGGAGCAGGTGGACCGGATCGACTTCGAGGACGCCAATACCGCTGTGGAGGCGGCAGGCGGCAAGCCCGCGACGGGACAGCCGGTGCTGCTCGGCATCACCAAGGCGAGCCTGCAGACCCGCTCCTTCATCTCTGCGGCGTCGTTCCAGGAGACCACCCGCGTGCTCACCGATGCTGCCGTGAACGGCAAGTCGGACGCGCTCGAGGGCCTCAAGGAGAACGTGATCGTCGGACGGCTGATCCCAGCCGGCACGGGCGGCACGTTGACGAGGCTGAACAAGATCGCCACCCACCGCGACGAGCTGATTCTCGAGGAGCGGCAGCGCTCCGCCGACGAGCAGCTCGGTGACGAGGAGGAGGCGACGACGGAAGCGGTCTGATCGAGGACAAATGTCGGAAATCGGAGATCGGAGGGAGCCAGAGCGCCCCCTCTGATCTCTGATCCCTGAAATCCGGCACCTAACCCTTGACGATGCGAGAATCAGCCTGATACAAAGCGCGCACTTTCGCGGCAGGCGGTAGCCCACATTTTGGTTGCCTTCGGGGCGCGGGTTAAACGCTGCCGAACTAACCGGGATCAAATCGGGGTCATGATCTTGGGGGCTCAAGCCCTCCAAGGTCCTCTGTGTTGAGGCGCTGAAGGAAGCGGGAGGCGACCCGCACTTCGGCTCTACATGATGTGGGCTATTTGCCCGCCAGGACGATTGGATTAAAGGCATCCATGCCGACGATACAACAGCTCATCCGCAAGCCGCGCCGTCAGCCGGGGAAGCGGAACAAGGTTCCGGCCATGCAGGCCTGCCCGCAGAAGCGGGGGGTCTGTACGCGCGTCTACACCACCACGCCGAAGAAGCCGAACTCGGCGCTTCGCAAGGTGGCGCGCGTGCGCCTGACCAATCAGCTCGAGGTGACGAGCTACATCCCCGGCGAGGGCCACAATCTCCAGGAGCACTCGGTGGTGTTGATCAGGGGCGGGCGCGTCAAGGACCTTCCGGGCGTACGCTACCACATCATTCGCGGCGTGCTTGACACCCAAGGCGTAAGCGACCGCCGTCAGCGGCGCTCCAAATATGGAGCCAAACGACCCAAGTAATTGGGTCGTTTTGCGTATAAGAAACGGATCAGACGACATGTCGAGGCGGCGTAAAGCAGATAAGCGGGAGGTCATCCCGGACCCGAAGTTCGGGGACAACGTGCTCACCAAATTCATGAACAGCATCATGAAGGAGGGCAAGAAGTCCGTTGCCGAGCGGATCGTCTATGGCGCGCTCGACCAGATGGAGAAGAAGTCCAAGTCGAACCCGATCGAGCTGTTCCACGAGGCGCTGCGCAATGTCATGCCGGCGCTCGAGGTGAGGTCGCGGCGCGTCGGCGGGGCCACCTACCAGGTCCCGGTCGAGGTGCGGCTTGACCGCCGCCAGGCGCTCGCCATCCGCTGGATCATCTCGGCGGCGCGCGGGCGAAACGAGAACACCATGGTCGAGCGTCTGTCGGGCGAGCTGCTCGATGCCGCCAACAACCGCGGGACTGCGGTGAAGAAGCGCGAGGACACCCAC
>DASYIU010000283.1:0-7322 GCA_035997285.1 Methyloceanibacter sp.
CCTTGAAGGCCTCGGGCTTCTTGCGCGCGCGCACGTCCTGGCGCTCGGGGATACGCGCCGCCTTGCCGCGCCGGCCGCGCAAATAATAAAGCTTGGCGCGGCGCACGCGGCCCCTGCGCACCACCTCGATTGAATCGATCAGCGGCGAATGCACCGGGAAGACGCGCTCGACGCCCTCGCCATAGGAGATCTTGCGCACGGTGAAATTTTCGTTCACCCCGCCGCCGGCGCGGCCGATGCACACGCCCTCATAGGCCTGCACGCGGGTGCGCTCGCCCTCGACCACCTTGACGTTGACGCGCACCGTGTCGCCGGGACCGAATTCGGGCACCTTGCGCTTCTTGGTGAGCGCGGCAACCTGCTCTTTTTCGAGCTGCTCGATGATATTCATGGCCGATACCTTTCACCGGGCGCCTGCCTTGGCCGGGTTGGCCCCTAGCGAACGCCATTCTTTTTGATTGTCCGTGAGTTGATTGCGGGCCGGAAAGCTCGCGGGGCTGTTCCTAGCCTAGCTTGCCGCCCTTGTCGATGGATTTGCTGTGGATTCCTCATCCTGAGGAGGCCGCTGAAAGCGGCCGTCTCGAAGGATGAACCTCATGGTTCGAGACGCGCCCTCGGGGGGACGCTCCTCACCATGAGGAAGGTCGAGCGCCCCTCAGCGCTTGCGATGCGTCTCCAACAGATCGGGCCTCCGGGCGCGGGTGATCGCTTCCGCCTGCTCGCGGCGCCATTTGGCGATCTTCTCATGGTCGCCCGAAAGCAGCACCTCGGGGATGGTGCGGCCTTCCCACTCCCGCGGGCGCGTGTAGTGCGGATATTCGAGGAGGCCAGAGGCGAAGCTCTCCTCGGCAAGCGAGCCTTCATTGCCGGCGACGCCGGGAAGGAGCCGCACGACGGCGTCGATCAGCACTTGTGCGGCAAGCTCGCCGCCCGACAGCACATAATCGCCGATGGAAATCTCCTCGACGTTCCGCGCCTCGAGCACACGCTCATCGATGCCCTCGAAGCGGCCGCAGAGCAGGATGACGCCTTGAGCTCGGGCCAGCTCCCGCGCGCGGGCTTGACTGAACGGCGTGCCGCGGGGGGAGAGATAAAGGGTGGGCGCCCCCGCCGGCATGGACGCGCGGGCGGCATCGACGGCAGCAGCGGCAATGTCGGCGCGCATCACCATGCCGGCGCCGCCCCCTGACGGCGTGTCGTCGACCGAGCGATGCTTGTCGGTGGCGAAGTCGCGGATGTCGATGGCGCGAAGCGCCCATTTGCCGTCGGCCAGCGCCTTGCCGGCGAGACTCAAGCCCAGCGGCCCGGGGAACATCTCGGGGAAGAGGGTGAGCACCGTGGCGCGCCAAGTCCCGGTCATACCGGAACGGCTCCCTCGCTCGCGCCGGTGGCGCGCTCCTCTTTGAGAAACCAGGTCTGCAGCTGTCCGATGCCCTTCACTTGGATAGGCCCGCGCGGCTCGAACACGAAGGTGTCGCCAAGCACCTTCCTGACCTCGTCGGAAACCTGAATCTCACCGGGAAGCCCGTGCGATTCCAGCCGCGAGGCCAGATTCACCGTCTCGCCCCAGACATCATAGGAAAACTTGTCGGTGCCGATCACGCCAGCCATCACCGGGCCGCACGTCATTCCCACGCGGATCTTCAGATCGACCCCATGCGCGGTGGAAAGCCGCGCCACCAGATCAGGCAGAAGCAGCGCCATGCGCGCGAGCCGCGCCAGATGGTCGGCTTGCGGGCGGCTGACCCCGGCGACCGCCATATAGCCGTCGCCGATGGTTTTGATCTTCTCCACCCCGTGCGCCGCCGCCAGCCGGTCGAACTCGGTGACGACCTGGTCGAGAAGGGCCACGGTGCGCGCCGCGCCGAGCCGCTGGGCGAGTTGGGTGAAGCCCACCAGGTCGCTGAACATGACGGAGGCCTCGGCGACACTGTCGGCGACCGGTTCGCCCGGCCTCTCCTTCAGACGCTCGGCGATCGCCTCGGGCAGGATGTTGGTGAGCAGGGCGTCGGCCTCGGCCCGGGCGCGGTCGGCCACCGTGAAGGCGTAGCCGACGATCAGCGCGATGATGCCGAAGGTGGTGGCCACGGAGGACACGTAAAGATTGGCCAGCAAGGCTGGGTCGGCGATGACCAAGGCACGCTCTTGCGGAAACAAGAACCAGGCCGCCACATGCAGCGCCAGTCCGATCGCGATCACCGCGGCCACGAGGCGGAAGTGCGACATGCCGTAGATGGCGAAGGAGACCGCCGCGGCGATGATGTAATTGATCTGGATGCCGGAGTCGCGGCCGAACTCCCGCACGAAGTAGAACAGCGCGACATATTCGGCGATGGCAATCACGATCGCCGCCGCGATGTCATTGATGCGGTGGGCGAGCGGCGCCAGCAGCACGACCACCGCCAGCAGCAGGTTAACGACGATCAGGTGCCGATAGGCGACGGCGTCGTAATAGGCGAAGACGCCTGCATAGATCAATGAAAACACGGCGATCAGAAGGGCCATCGCGTTGACGACCGTCAGCCGCCGGCGGACGGGCCGCGGATAGCCGGCCGTGCCGAATTCGGCGAATCCGGCCAGCGGCCCCAGCCATGCAAACAGCGGCGCATCGCGCGCAACTGAGACCGTTCCGCCCTTGCTCATGGAACACTCGTGTCTTCGGACACGCCCCTGCCAATGCTCATCGGTATTTACTGGATTCCCGCCTTCGCGGGAATGCCAGAGGGACCGGCCCCGCCCAGCTCGGCGCGGAGGCGCATGAGCAGCAGCCCGAGCCTGTTCTGGCCGCTGCCGTCGCGCCCGATCCCCCAGTAATAGTCGGTGGGTGCTGCCTCGGCGAGATCCTCTGCGCCGGTGGCAAGCAGAAGCGCGCGAAGCTCGGGGTAGAGCTCGAGCTTGCGTCGCACGGCGCGCTCCATCGCCGCGTCCTTTACCTCGTCCCAGTCCGGCCTGATGGCGGCCTTGTGTTTGTCGGCAAGGCTCTTGGCGATTACGGGCTTCTCGGCTTTGCGGATTTTGTGCCGCAGCTCAGAATCGGCGAATTTCTGCGCCTGGTAGTAATGCTCCACGACGGCCAGCGCTTGCCGTCGAGATCGATGGGGAAGGGGGCGAAGTTCGAGAACTCGCGATGCGTCTGCGACTTGGAGAAGAAGCGAATGGTCATGGCGCCGACCTTAATGCCGCGTCCTACTCCAACATCTCGGGTGGGACGAGAGTGAGGCGGCCGGCGGCGATGTCGACCTCAGGCGCGGTTTCCTCGGTGAAGGGCACGATCAGGCTCTCGCCACCGGCAGAGGGGCGGACCTCGATGAGATCGCCGGCCCCGAAATTGTGGATCGCGACGACGGTGCCGATGGGTTCGCCTTGGCTACTGATCGCCGCAAGCCCGATGAGCTCGGCGTGATACCACTCGTCCTTCTCGCGCTGAGGCAGGCGGGAGCGTGGCACGTAAAGCCTGGTGCGGTTAAGCGCCTCGGCGCCTTCGCGGGTGGTGACGCCTTTGACGCGGGCAATCAGCGCCTTGGGCGTGACGCGCAGGCTCTCGAGCTCGACGAGGCGCCCTTGCTCATCCTCCAGCGCGCCGTAAGAGGCGATGTCGCCTTGGTCCTGGGTGAAGGAGCGGATGCGGACCTCGCCCTTCAGGCCTTGCGCCGCCCCGATCTCGCCGAGCAGCACCCGCTCGTCCTTCTCCACCAAAGCTACTCGGCGGCCGGCTGCTCGGGCTCAGGCTCGGGCGCCGGCGGCGGTGCGGCAGCAGCCTCGGCTGCGGCCTTGGCCTTATCCGCCTCGGCGGCCTTCTTGGCCTCCTCGCGCTCGATGCGCTTCTTGCCGGGCTGGCCCTTGCTCGGGTTCGAGCGCGCATCGCGCGTCCTCATTCCGGCAGCGTCGAGGAATCTGAGCACGCGGTCGGTGGGCTGGGCGCCGACGCCGAGCCAATGCTTCACCCGCTCCTCGACGAGCTTCACGCGCTCGGTGCCTTTCGGCAGGAGCGGGTCGTAGGTGCCGATCTTCTCGATATAGCGCCCGTCGCGCGGGCACCGCGAATCGGCGACGACGATGCGGTAATAGGGCCGCTTCTTGGCACCGGCCCGCGCCAGTCTGATCTTCAGTGACATTGTTTCATTCTCCAGATGGTGATCTCACCGCTTCTTCGATCCGGGAAGGCCGGGAAGGCCACGAGGCAGGCCCGGCATGCCGCCAAGGCCAGGGAACCCGCCAGGGGGCAGTCCCGGAAAATTCGGCGGCGGAAGGCTTACGCCAGGGGGAAGCCCCGCCGGCATCTCAGGCGGCGGTCCGCCACCGAACATTTGGCTGAGGATGCCGCGCTTCTTGCCCATGGCCCTCATCATGTCGGCCATCTGCCGGTGCATCTTCACCAGCCGGTTGATCTCCTGCACGCTTGTGCCAGAGCCAGACGCCACCCGCTTCTTGCGCGAGGCATTGAGCAGTTTCGGGTTCTTGCGCTCGGCGCGCGTCATCGAGCCGATCATCGCCTGCTGGCGCTTGAGGATGCTCTCGTCGATATTGGCGGCGTCGAGCTGCTTCTTCACCTTGCCGATGCCGGGCAGCATGGCGAGCACGCCGCCCATGCCGCCGAGCTTCTGCATCTGCTTCAGCTGCTCGGAAAGATCCTCGAGATCGAAGGCGCCCTTCTTGACCTTGCGCGCAATTGCCTCGGCCTTGTCGAGCTCGACGGTCTGGATCGCCTTCTCGACCAGGCCGACCACGTCGCCCATGCCGAGAATGCGCCCGGCGATGCGCTCGGGATGAAAGTCCTCGAGCGCGTCGAGCTTCTCGCCCACACCGATCAGCTTGATGGGCTTGCCGGTGACCGCGCGCATGGAAAGCGCAGCGCCGCCGCGGCCATCGCCGTCGATGCGGGTGAGCACGATGCCGGTCAGCGACACGCGGGCGCCGAAGCTCTTGGCGAGGTTGACGGCGTCCTGGCCGGTCAGAGCGTCGGCCACCAGCAGCGTCTCGTGCGGCTTGGCGATCTTCTCGATCTCGGCCGCCTCGGACATAAGCTCTTCGTCGATATGGGTGCGGCCGGCGGTGTCGAGCAGGAGCACGTCATAGCCGCCAAGCTTTGCCGCCTTCAGCGCGCGGCTCGTAATCGCCGGAGGCTCCTCGCCGGCGACGATGGGCAGCGTGGCGACGCCCGTCTGCTCGCCCAGCACGCGGAGCTGCTCCTGCGCTGCCGGCCGCCGCGTATCGAGCGAGGCCATCAGCACTTTCTGCTTGTCGCGGGACTCGAGGCGCTTGCCGAGCTTGGCCGCGGTCGTCGTCTTGCCCGAGCCTTGCAGGCCGACCAGCATCATCACCAAGGGCGGCGTGGCCGCCAGGTCGATGCCTTGCGCTTCATGCCCGAGCACGCGCACCAGCTCATCATGGACGATCTTGATGACCATCTGGCCGGGGGCGATGGCGCGCACCACCTCCTGGCCGACCGCCTTCTCCTTCACGCGCTCGATGAAGTCGCGCACCACGTCGAGCGCCACGTCGGCCTCGAGCAGCGCGCGGCGAACCTCGCGCATGGCCTCGCTGATGTCGGCCTCGGTCAGCGCGCCCTTGCGGGTCAGCTTGTCGAGGACGGCGCCAAGTCGCTCGGATAGGGTCTCGAACATCAGTTCCTACTTCCTCATGGTGAGGAGGCCGCTTCGCGGCCGTCTCGAACCATGAAGCGCTGACCTCACCCTTCGAGACGGCCCCTTATCCTGAGCCAGCTGCCCATCCTTCGAGACGCTCCCCCGGATTTGATCCGGGGGAGCCCTCAGGATGAGGCGGCGGGTCGAAGGACGGCCCTCCTCAGGGTGAGGACTTATGCAAACACCAAACGCACCCGCGGGCGCATCGCGCTGGCGGGTGTTGACCCCCCTGCCTCCTGGTCTATCCGCCATGTGCAGGGCGGCGGCTCGTGTTACGGAGCTGCCTTGAATTCGGCCGGAATGTCGGCTGCCGGCGCCGCCAAGTCAAGCGCTCGCGCAAGGAATTTCTTGCTATCGAGAGGTTTCGCCGGGACTGCTGGTGAAATAGTTGCCGTGGAAGTGGAAGGGGATGGCGTGCGGGGCTTCGGCGCGGGCCTTCTCCGTCAGCGAGGAGGCGTCGAGCACGAGTAGGAAGGACTGATCCTTCGCGATGTCGAGCACGACCGACAAGAGCACGCCGTCGTCTTCGGCTTGCGCCGACGGGGCGGGAACGAACACAGGCTCTCCAGGATAGACTCCATCCTCGTACCATTTCATGGCGTCACCGACGTTGGCATCGATCTTGACGATCGAGTCGAGAAAGTCGCCAGGAGACCGGATGCCCGTTCCCCAGACATAGCGATAGGGCTTGCCGGCGTGAGCTTCGTAGTTGATGCGGGGCAATTCCAGCGAAACCGGTGCAAGGGCCTCGCGCGTGACTTCGCCGCCGCCGCCGAGCCCCACGCGAAAGCGCGTGAGCGTGCCGGTCGCGTCGATCGGGGTGCCGGCGCGGAGCCGGGCAAGATAAAGCTCATCGATGATCCTTGCGTCGGGATAGGCGACCATGTCGATGACGAGACCGCCCGCCTCCTCAAAGGCGTTGACGTGATGGAAGGCGAAGGCGGCCTCGCCGCGCGCGGTCGCGACCTCGCTTCCACTCTCCTTGTCGACCACGTGGAACCGCAGGCCGCGCTCCGGCTCCCAGCGGTAATTCTGGATGAAGGGTTTGCCTGACAGCTTCAGATCGAGAGCGCTGACGGTCAGAGGAAACTCAACGAGAACCAGATAGCGCTCGGTCATGGCGAAGCTGTGCATGTAAGCGGGGCGATCGACGGGGAGCTCGGCGACCTGGGCTTGGGCGCCGTCATCCGCCATGCTGAACAGGCGATAGCGGCTCTTCAGGCCGAACTCGACCATGTAGCTGTAGTGGCACTTGCGCGCCGCGTCGTAGTGCGGGTGCGCGATCGAGACCTGACCGCGCAGAGGCGGCTGATAGTCGAGCACGCCGAGCGTCGCCAGCGTATCGGGGGCGAAGCGCAGCGGCATCGTCGTCTCGGTGAAGGCGACGGTCTCCCCGCCAAGCCCCACGACATTGACGTTGCAATTGTCGGTGAGCTTGGGATCGAAGATCGCCGCCACGCGGCCGAACAGGGTGCGGCAGGGGTCGGTGGCAAACTCGGCGTAAGTGATCTTGCCGGTTTCCGCGGCGGCGGTGAACGCCTTGCTCTTGAGGAAGCGGTTGGTGTAGCGCACGCGGCCTTGGGCGAAGGCGAAGCGATGCAACATGGCGAGCCCGTCGAACCAGTGATTATAGGTCCGCGTGCCCACCTCGAATTTGGAGGGGCCGGTGCGCAGCAG
>DASYIU010000284.1:0-5176 GCA_035997285.1 Methyloceanibacter sp.
AGCATCACGCAATGCACGCGCTTCGCTCCGAGAGCATCCACCGCCATCGCCGCGCAAAGCGCCGAGTCGACGCCACCTGAGAGCCCGAGCACGACACCGGAAAAGCCGTTCTTGTCGACATAGTCGCGCAAGCCCGTGATGCAGGCGAGATAGTTCGCCGCCTCCCCCTCCTCCACCTCGGCAATGGGACCAGGGAGGCAGCGCCAGCGTCCGCCCTCGCGCCGCCATTCGGTGATCCCAAGCGCCTCCTCCCAGGCCGGCATCTGCATGGCAAGCGCGGCATCCTCGTTGAGCACGAAAGACGCGCCGTCGAAGACGAGCTCGTCCTGCCCGCCCACCTGATTGACGTAAGCGAGCGGCAGCCTCGTCTCGGCCACACGCGTCTCGGCAACGCCGTAGCGGACCTCCTGCTTGTCCATCCAATAGGGCGAGCCGTTAGGGACGATGAGAAGCTGCGCACCGCCTTGCGCCAGCGCCTCGCACACCTCCTCGCTCCAAATATCTTCGCAGATCGGCACGCCGATCTTCATCCCGCGGAAATCGATCGGCTCAGGAATCGGACCCGGCGCAAACACGCGCTTCTCGTCGAACACGCCGTAATTCGGGAGGTTGTTCTTGTAGCGAACAGCCTCGATGCGGCCGCTATCGAGCAGCGCCACGGCGTTATGGACGAAGGGGCCGTCGCCCCACGGCAGTCCGACGAGCATAGCGGGACCGCCGTCTCCCGTGTCGCGGGCAAGCGCCTCAGCTGCTTCGCGGGCGGCCTTCTGCAAAGCAGGCTTCAGCACCAGGTCCTCGATGGGGTAACCGGTGAGATAAAGCTCGCTGAAGGCGATGAGATCGGCGCCCGCCTCCGCCGCGCGCGCGCGCGCTTCGCGGGCCTTGCGCAGATTGCCCTCAAGGTCGCCCACCACCGCGTTGAGCTGCGCCAGCGCAAGCTTGAATGAGTCCTTGATCGGTCCGGTCATGAGCGGAACTTAGTGGCAGATGTCGGCCTGGCAAGCGCGCACGGGGTCTTTCCCCCGCCTACTCTCCGGCGGCAATCGAGAACTCGGGCTCAGGCCGCCCCTCGCGCTCGCGCTTCAGCCTCTCGGCGACGATGAAGGCAAGCTCGAGCGACTGGTCGGCGTTGAGCCTCGGGTCGCAATGGGTGTGGTAGCGGTCGGACAGGTCGGTCTCGGTGACGGCCTTGGCGCCGCCCACGCATTCGGTGACGTTCTGCCCGGTCATCTCGATATGGATGCCACCCGCGTGGGTGCCTTCACTCCGGTGGATGTCGAAGAAGCTCTCCACCTCCGACAGAATGAGGTCGAAAGGCCGCGTCTTGTAACCGGTGTTGCCCGCCTTGATGGTATTGCCGTGCATGGGATCGCACGTCCACACCACCGCCTTGCCCTCCCGCTCCACCGCGCGGATGAGCGCGGGTAGATACTTGGCCACCTTGTCGGCGCCGAACCGGCTGATGAGGGTGAGACGTCCCGGCTCGTTTTGCGGGCTGAGCACGTCGAGCAGCTTGAGGAGCTCGTCGGCGCCAAGGCTTGGACCGACCTTGACCCCGACCGGGTTCTTGATGCCGCGCAGATATTCGATATGGGCGTGGTCGAGATCGCGGGTGCGGTCGCCGGCCCACAGGAAATGCCCCGAGGTTGCATACCAGTCGCCCGAGGTGGAATCGACGCGGGTGAAGGCCTGCTCGTAGCCGAGCAGCAATGCCTCGTGGCTCGTATAGAAGCTCGTGGTGCGAAGCTGTGGCGTGTTGTCGGCGTTGAGCCCGCAGGCGCGCATGAAGCGCAAGGTCTCGGCGATGCGCTCGGCGAGCTCCTGATAGCGATGCCCGGCAGGGCTGTCTTTGACGAAGCCGAGATTCCACCGATGCACGTGCTCGAGATTGGCATAGCCGCCTTGGGCAAACGCCCTGATGAGGTTGAGCGTGGCGGCGGACTGCCGGTAGGCCATCAGCATGCGGTTGGGATCGGCCACGCGGGCCGCTTCCGTGAACTCGGTGCCGTTGACGATGTCGCCGCGATAGCTCGGCAGCGTCTTGCCGTCTTTCGTCTCGGTGGCGCTCGAGCGCGGCTTGGCGAACTGGCCGGCGATGCGGCCGAGCTTCACCACCGGCGAGCCGCCGGCATAGGTGAGCACCACGGCCATCTGCAGGAACACGCGGAAGAAGTCGCGGATCTGATCGGCGCGGTGCTCCAGGAAGCTCTCGGCGCAGTCGCCGCCTTGCAGCAGAAAGGCCTCGCCCTTGGCCACACGGGCGAGCTTCGCCTTCAGCTCGCGCGCCTCACCGGCAAAGACGAGCGGCGGGAAGGTCGCAAGCTGCTTCTCGACCTGGTCGAGCCCACCCTGATCGGGATAGACCGGGACCTGCTCGATCTCTTTGGCGCGCCAGCTATCTGGGCTCCATCGCGGTGCCATCGAGGACTCTCCTTGAAAAGTGAAAGCTATATAGGCGATTGGCGGAACCCTGACTAGGCAGGCCGCGCAATTGCCTGACCCGCTTGAGCATGCCACATATCAATTAACGCAGGGCAACGGAGCGGACATGGACCCCCGACATCTCGAGCACGGCCATCACCCGCGCGAGATCGCCAGGCGCCTGAAGCGGGGGCCAAGGGCGAGCTATCTCCGCGACTGGGTCTATGGCGGCATCGACGGCACGGTGACGACCTTCGCCATCATGGCGGGCGTCGTCGGAGCAGGCCTCGAAACTCGTGTGGTGCTGATCCTCGGCGCCTGCAACCTGCTCGCCGACGGCCTCTCCATGGCGGCCGCCAACTACTCCAGCACCAAGACTGAAATCGACGAATATGAGCATGTGCGGCGCATGGAGGAACGCCATGTGGAGCTTGCGCCCGAGGGCGAGCGCGAGGAGGTCCGCCAGATTTTCCAGTCCAAGGGCTTCGAAGGCAAAGCGCTCGACAGTGCCGTCGATGTCATCACCGAGCAGCACGAGCGCTGGATCGACACCATGATGACCGAGGAGCACGGCATGCCGCCGGTGACCCGCTCACCGACTCGGTCGGCGCTCTTCACCTTTCTCGCCTTCGTGCTGTGCGGGAGCGTCCCGCTGCTCGCCTATCTCCTGCGTCTCAATGACCCGCTTGCCGTCGCGACCGTGATGACCGGCGCCACCTTCTTCGCCATCGGATCGCTGCGCAGCCGCTGGTCGTCCACACCGTGGTGGCGCGCCGGGCTCGAGACCTTCGTCATCGGCATGATCGCCGCCCTTGTCGCCTATCTTGTCGGGGACTTCCTGCAAAGCATCGTGTGACCTATTCCGCTACCGCCGGCGATCTCAATCGTGGGAGATAGGCGCCATGGCCATCAAGGAACCAAGCTTCACCCTTGGCATCGAGGAGGAATATCTCCTCGTCAACAAGGACACCCGCGATCTGGCGCAGGAGCTTCCGCCCGCGCTCCTTGCCAAATGCGAGGAGGCGCTGCGCGGCCAGGTCAGCCCCGAGTTTCTGCGCTCGCAGATCGAGGTCGGCACCCGCGTCTGCAAATCGATGCAGGAGGCGCGCGATCAGCTGATCCATCTCCGCAGCACCGTCGGCCGCATCGCCGACGAGTTCGGGCTTGCTCCCATCGCGTCGTCAACCCATCCCTTCGCCGAATGGTCGGCCCAGCAGCATACCGACAAGGAGCGCTACAACGTGATCGCCCGCGATCTCCAGCAAGTGGGGCGGCGGCTCGTGATCAGCGGCATGCACGTCCATGTCGGCATCGAGGACGACGATTTGCGGATCGATTTGCTCGGGCAGGCCGCCTATTTCCTGCCGCATCTGCTCGCGCTCTCGACCTCCTCGCCGTTCTGGCAGGGCGCCCAGACGGGCCTCAAGTCCTACCGGCTGTCGGTGTTCGACGAATTGCCGCGCACCGGCGTTCCCCACCAATTCTCAAGCTACAGCGAGTACGAGCGCGCCATCGAGCTTCTGGTCAGCGCGGGGTTGATCGACGATGCCACCAAGATCTGGTGGGACTTGCGGCCCTCGGCGCGCTTTCCCACCCTCGAAATGCGCATCACCGATGTCTGTCCCCTGCTCGAGGACGGTATCGCCATCGCCTCGCTGTTTCGCTGCATCTTGCGCATGCTCTATCGCCTGCGCCGGCAGAACCAGCGCTGGCGTTACTACCCGCCGTTCCTCCTACGCGAGAACCGCTGGCGCGCGCAGCGCTATGGCGTCGAGCAGGGCTTGGTCGATTTCGGTAAGGGCGCCGTGGTGCCCTTCCCCGTCCTGCTCGAGGAGCTGTTCGATCTCGTTGCCGAGGATGCCGCCTATTTCGGCTGCGTCGCCGAGGTGGCGCACGCGCGCACCATCGTCCAGCGCGGCACGAGCGCGGACCGTCAGCTCGCCCGCTTCGAGGCGGTGAAGGGGCTTGGCGGCAGCGAGCAGGCGGCGCTTGTCGCCGTGGTCGACGGCATCATCGAGGAAACCATGATGCTGCCGTCAGGGGCCCCGCGCGCCGCGCCGGCACGAGCCTGACCCAACCGCGCTGGGTTGCGGATCTCGCCTCAGTCCTCGTTGCGGGTCACGTCGTCGAGTCCGACGCCGAGCGCGGCCGCGACCCTGCGCAAGGTGGCGAGGTCGCCCGCCTTCCTTCCGGTCTCGAGTTCCGACAGATAGCCCTGACTAATGCCGGCCTTGGCCGCAAGCCCCTCCTGGGTAAGCTTGCGCCATTTGCGCAACGGGCCGATCGGAGAGCTCGCAGCCTCGACCTCGTCCCACACCGCCAACGGCGCGGCGACGCCCCCGGACGCCTTCGCCTCCTTCACGATGCGCGCGGTCATGCGATCTTCGGCGTCCTCGTCGCCGAGGCGAGCGCGCATTGCGTCATAGTCGCGGCGGGAGAGCACAACGAACTCCTCGCCCGCCTCGGTCCTGATGAATTGTGGCTTGCTCATGCGTTTTCCTTCTAGCGGTAAATGTCCTTGCGGTGGCCCACGGCCAGCACCTCGATCTCTTCTTCCGTCTCATCGAAGATCGCCCGGTAGTTGTCGACCCTGATCCGGGCACCCTCTTTGTTGACGAGCTTCCTCACCTTGCCTTCCCCCGTCTCGGCATAGCTGTTGAGGGCATCGACGATCCGGGTCTGAACCCTCGCGGGAAGTCGCCGCAGGGCACGCGCGGCGCGCTTCCGGAAGGTGATCGTCTTCATGGAGATCGGA
>DASYIU010000285.1:0-4088 GCA_035997285.1 Methyloceanibacter sp.
TAGCACTTGGCGAGCCCGGCAAGGCTCTGCGCGTTCTCGCGGTCCTTTTGCAGCACTTCTCCGAACATCTGCGCCGCGGTGTTGAGGTCTCCGGCGGCAAGCGCTGCCTCGGCGGCCTCGAGATCGGCGGCAGTATCGCCGGCGCTGTCGCCGAGCAGGCGTGCGATGAAGTCCGCCACGCGGGATTCAGGCAGCGCCCCCATGAAGCCGTCGACGGGTTTGCCGTCCTGGAAGGCGAACACTGCCGGAATCGATTGCACGCCCATTTGGCCCGGGATCTGCGGGTGATCGTCGATATTGAGCTTGACCAGCCTGACCGTGCCCTTTGCCGCGCGCACGGCCTTTTCCAGAATCGGCGTGAGCTGCTTGCAGGGACCGCACCACGGCGCCCAGAAATCGACCAGCACCGGCACCTCGCGCGAGGCCTCGATGACGTCGCGCATGAAGTCCTTAGTGGTGCTGTCCTTGATGAGGTCGGCGTCCGCTCCGCCAGCGCCGCCCTTGTTGAGGATTGGGGTATCTACGCTCATGCTTCCTCTGCCCGGTAGGGACCCTAGAGCCAAGTCTCGCCAAGGCATGTATTGCCAAGGCCAAGGCTCGCCATTCGCCCGGGAAGATGGGCCGCCGCGCGGCGTTTGGCAACCGGCCGATGAGGCGAGGGGAGGCGGGTTCAGCCGAGTGGCAGGACCGTGGGCTCGTGCCCGCAGGCCTTGATGAAGGCGATGAGGTCGTGGGTTAAGAGCCTGGTCGTGGCGCTGTTCTCGAGTGGGTGGCAATTGACCTCGGCAAAACCCATGAGCGCGCCATCGACCACCACTATGACGGGGTTTGCCGTCGGGTTTATGAGGCCGAACGGTGTCACCGAGCCTGGCGGCACGCCGAGCACAGCCTCAAGCAGCTCCGCCTTGCCAAAGCTGAAGCGGCCCAGCCCAAGCCGGCCGGCGAGCGACTTGAGGTCGACCCTGGTGTCGTCCTTGGCCACCACCAGGACCATGCGGCCCTCTTTGTCCACGAGGAACAGATTCTTGGTGTGGGCGCCAGGCAGGCTCTCGTGCAAGGAAGCTGACTGCTCAACGGTGAACATCGGCGCGTGCTCGACGGTCGTCGTCCGGATCCCGAGCTCTTCAAGGCGGGCGAACAAGGTCTTTCGGCCGGCTGCCATCGGTGTCTCGCAAGCATCCTCGGATCGGACTTGATACGTGGCCGCCGGCGCCCCAGCTTCCCCTTGGAAAGGGCTCTTGTAGACATCGGAACAGCGATCAACTACAACCCGAAACGGCCAATGGAAGCGCCTAAGGCGAAGACATTTGCAGCGACTGACGGGTTTGGAGTGCGGGTGTAGCTCAGGGGTAGAGCATAACCTTGCCAAGGTTAGGGTCGAGGGTTCGAATCCCTTCGCCCGCTCCAATTTCCTCTTTCCTCCGCAACAGCAATCCATTAACGGAACCATGGCTTGCTGGTGGTGGCCGTGGCTGGTCAGCACCCGGCGCCACAGGCTATGCTGGGCATCAAAGCCGATGACAGCGTGTCGCACCAACGTCGCCGTTCCATAGGAGTAGCTTCTTGGCGCGATCGCTGGTCGTCAGGGCTGAAATCTGGGACCTCGGGATCGAGGTTCCGAAAGGTCATGGATGATGCAAAAATCCCGCTATGCGGTGTTGGCGCTTTTGATTCTGGCCCTGCTGGCCGCCGGTTCGATGATGGTGGATCGGGCGCGCAGCGAGACCGCGCAGTCGCCCAAGTCGGAAATCTATCAGGAGCTCAACCTCTTCGGTGAGGTGCTGGAGAGCGTTCGTTCCGACTATGTCGAGAAGCCCGACGACGCCAAGCTGATCGAGTCTGCGATCAACGGCATGTTGATGGCGCTCGACCCGCATTCCTCCTATCTGAACGCGCAAGAATTCCGCGACATGCAGGTGCAGACCCGCGGCGAGTTTGGCGGCCTCGGCATCGAGGTGACAATGGAGAACGGCGTGGTCAAGGTCGTCTCCGCCATCGAGGATACGCCAGCCTCCAAGGCCGGGCTCCTGAGCGGCGATCTGATTACCGCGCTGGACAAGAAGCCGATCCAGGGCCTCACGCTCGAAGAAGCCGTCGAAAAGATGCGCGGGCCGGTGAACGCGCCGATCACGCTCACCATCGAGCGTAAAGGTGTCGACAATCCCTTCGACGTGGCAGTGACCCGCGACGTGATCCACATCAAGCCGGTGAAATACAATGCCGAGGACGACGTGGGCTATGTCCACATCACGAGCTTCAGCGAGCAGACCACCGCCGACTTGCAAAAGGCCGTCGACGATCTGAAGAAGAAAATCGGCCCGAAGCTCAGGGGCTTCGTCATCGATCTGCGCAACAACCCCGGCGGTCTGCTCGACCAGGCGATCTCGGTGTCGGATGCGTTTCTCGACCAGGGCGCCATCGTCCTCACCAAGGGCCGCAACATCGAGGAGACGCAGCGGTCGAACGCGCGACCCGGCGACATCGCCGAGGGTAAGAAGATCGTGGTGCTGATCAACGGCGGCTCGGCCTCGGCCTCTGAGATCGTGGCCGGAGCGCTGCAGGATCACCACCGGGCGACCATCGTCGGCACCCGCTCCTTCGGCAAGGGGTCGGTGCAGACCATCATCCCGCTTGGAAGCAGTGGAGCCCTGAGGCTCACCACCGCAAGGTACTACACGCCGTCGGGCCGCTCGATCCAGGCCAAGGGCATCGAGCCCGAGGTCGTGGTCGTGGAGGAGCTTCCTGACGAGCTGAAGAAGACGGCTGCGAACTCAGTGGGCGAGGTCAACTTGCGCGGTCACCTCAAAGGCGAGGATGAGAGCGCGGACAACAGCACCCAGGAGGAGGGAGGCAGCTCATCCTACGTACCTCCAGAGGAGGACAAGGACACCCAGCTCCAATATGCCCTCGATCTCTTGCGCGGCACCAAATCAGTGGCTAGCGACGTCAAGAAGAAGGGCTAGCCCTCGGCGCACGCCGGTCACAGCCAGAAATGCGAACGGCCCCTTCTAGCCGACCCCTCGCCTACCAAGGCCAATTCGGGTAGCTGCGGTAGCTGCGCTGCTGATAGTTGCGCGGGTAGCTGTAGCTATAGTTGTAATTGTTGTAGCGCTTGGCGCTGCGATATTTCTTCTTTTTTGCCGGCTGATCCACGGCACTGGAATCGGCGCTGGCCGCGGTGATCTTGGCCGGCGTATCGTTGGCCCAGACGAGGAAATCGGCGCCCTTCGGCAAGCCTGCCGTATTGATTGCCGTATCGCCGATGATAAGAGACGAGCCAGGCGTAAGCCTCTCCGAGATCTTCTGCCGCACATCGTTCGGGATCTCGAGACGGTCGAGCACCGCCATGGGGTCGTCGCCTTGCAGGCTGAACGCCACCCACTTCGTCGTGGTGTCGCCGGGGGCGAATTTCATGGCGGTGAAGATGTGGGTGCCGAGCGGCTGCGCGGGATCGCGGAACGTGACGGGCGCCTCGAACACGCGGCCGAATTCCTGCCTGACCCAGAGCTGCCCGACCGGGGGCTCGCCTTTGCCGGAGACCTCATAGACTTTCTTCACGAACGCGTCGGTGAAGGCGCCGGTCTCGGGCATGCCGTTCGCCTTCTGGAAGGCCTTGATGGCGACCACCGAGGCCTTGCCGAGCGTGCCGTCAAAATTCTGGGCCGGGAGATAGCCCAAGTCGGCCAGGATGTTCTGCACGCCAACGATGCGGTCGCGCTGAGTGCGCCGCGTCACCAGGATGCGCAGCGGCGCAGTGGAGCGAGGCTCGGCCGCCAGGGTGGCTGCGGCCTTAGTCCCGGCATCGATCTTCGTCGCGGCAATGGAGGGAATGGCATTCGGCGCGGGCTGGGCGTTGGCCTCGACCGTGGCTGCTGCCGGCGGTGTTGCAGGTGAAGCTGCCGGCATCGGGGCGGGCGCCGGAGCCGGCGCTGTCACGGTCGCAGGCGCAGCCGGAGGAGTCGCAACCGCTACGGCCGCCGGAGGAGAAGCAACGGCAGCCGGGGGAGTGACAACTTCTGCTTTTGCCTCCGCCGGAGGTGTTGCCATTGCAGCCGCAGCCGGAGGAGCCGCAACCGCTACCGCAGTCG
>DASYIU010000286.1:0-1934 GCA_035997285.1 Methyloceanibacter sp.
CGCATCGAGGCGATCGAGAGCTTTGCGGCCGACGTTTCGCATGAGCTCAAGAACCCGCTGACCTCGCTGCGCTCGGCGGTGGAGACGCTGCCGCTTGCCAAGAGCGAGACGAGCCGCGCCCGCCTGCTCGAGGTCATCCAGCACGACGTGAAACGGCTCGACCGGCTCATCTCCGATATCTCGGACGCGAGCCGCCTTGATGCCGAAATGCAGCGCCAGGATGCCGAGCCGTTCGATCTCAAGAAACTGCTCACGATGGTGGTGAACGTCGCCAACGAGGTGCCGCGCGAGGATGGCACCGTCGTCACGGTGAAGTTCGAAGGCAACGGCGGCTTCTCGGTGCTTGGCCACGACTCGAGGCTCGGCCAGGTGATCAACAACCTGATCGACAACGCGCGCTCGTTCTCGCCGCAGGGCGGCACCGTCCATGTCACCTGCAAGCGCTACCGCGGCGATATCGACGTCGTGGTCGACGATGACGGCCCCGGCATCTATCCGGAGGCGATGGAGAAGATCTTCGACCGCTTCTACACCTATCGTCCGCACCAGGATTTCGGCCAGAACTCCGGCCTCGGCCTGTCGATCTCCAAGCAGATCGTCGAAGCGCATGACGGCCGCATGTGGGCGGAGAACCGCATCGCCACGCAAGGCCCCGAGCCGTCGAATGTGTCGGGCGCCCGCTTCACGGTGCGGCTGCCGGCTGCGTGATGGCGGAGCGGCCCACCGTGCATGCCTGCGCGGTGCTCGTTGGCGCCCGCGCGCTTCTCATCAGAGGCCCCGCCGGCTGCGGCAAATCGCTGCTCACGTTCAAGCTCATCGCGGCGGCGCAAAGCGGACTCTTGCCGTTTGCGCGCCTCGTTGGCGACGACCGAATTCGGCTCGAGCCCTGCCATGGGCGGCTGTTGGCGCGCGCACCTGACACACTCGCTGGCCTGATTGAGGTGCGTGGGCTCGGCATCCGTCAGCTGCCGCATGAGCCGGTCGCGGTGGTTGGTGGCGTGGTCGACCTTGCAGCGCTCGATGCGGAGCGCCTCCCGCGACAGGCCGAGGTGGAGGTTGAAGGCACCAAGCTACCTCAACTTAAGATAGCAGAGGGCCGTGATCCCTACCCGTCTGTGCTAGCATGGCTGACCACCAAATTCGCAGACGAGGCGCCGATTGCAGAAAAGTAACCATATCCACGGCATCATTATGCCAATTCAGGCCCTTGCCGAGCGGCCGCGAAAGCGCCAGATACTGCAATGCAACATGGTCGCAAAAACAACAGAAAGACCCCTTGCGCACGCACTTCGGATCGTGAAGATGGCGGACCTTTCGTGCGGCGCACCGCGCCCGCGGGGAGTTCTATGATCGGCTTAGTACTTGTCACCCACGGGCGGCTTGCCGTTGAGTTCCGCTCGGCGCTCGAGCATGTGGTCGGCCCTCAGCAGCAGATCGAGGCGGTGACCATTGGCCCGGACGACGACCCCGAGCAGCGCCGGCGCGACATCATCGAAGCCGTGAAGCGGGTCGACAGCGGCGACGGCGTCGCCATCCTGACCGACATGTTCGGTGGCACCCCATCCAATCTCTCGATCTCGGTGATGGGGCGGCCGCAGGTCGAGGTGCTCGCCGGCATCAACTTGCCGATGCTGGTCAAGCTCGCCAAGGTTCGCGACGAATGCCCGCTGCAAGATGCAGTGCTGGCGGCGCAGGAAGCCGGCCGTAAATACATCACCGTCGCCAGCCGCGTGCTGAACGGCAAATGAGCCAAATGAGCGAAGCGGGCAGCAGCTCCGATCCCGCCGGGCCAACGCCCACCGTCCGCCGTGTCCTGGAGATCTGCAATAAGCGCGGCCTGCATGCCCGCGCCTCCGCCAAGTTTGTCATGACGGTGGAGCAGTACGATGCCGAGGTGTTCGTCACCCGTGGCTCCGAACGAGTCGGCGGGACCT
>DASYIU010000287.1:0-11817 GCA_035997285.1 Methyloceanibacter sp.
CCTCGCGGAAGATGTGGATGCTCTCGGCTTCGAGGAGCTTCAGATGCGAGGTGAGCGCGGTCATGCGGCCTTGCCCTCGCGGCGCGGGTTCAAATGCAACCCGCACTCCTTCTTGTCCTCGTTCTCCCACCACCAGCGCCCGGCGCGCGGATCCTCGCCCGGCTGCACGGCGCGCGTGCAAGGCGCGCAGCCGATGGAGACAAAGCCGCGGGCATGCAGCGGATTGACCGGAATGTTGTTGGCGGCGATGTAGGCAGTAAGCTCCTGCGTCGACCAGTCGGCGACCGGATTGACCTTGATGAGCCCGTGCGCCTCGTCCCAAGCGGCAAGCTTCACGCCCGCCCTCTCCTCGGAATGCTCGCGGCGAATGCCGGCGATCCACCCTTGCGCGCCCTCAAGCTCGCGGTTCAGGGGGCGCACTTTGCGCACCTCGCAGCAGGTTTTGCGGTTCTCCACCGAGTTGCGGAAGCCGAACACGCCATCGCGGGAGACCAGCTGCTCCACCTCAGAAGCGTCCGGCGCGACGAGGCGGATGCGCAAGCCGTAGCGCAGCTCCGACAGCTCGACCGTCTCAAGCACCTCCGGGAACAGCCGCCCGGTATCGAGGGTGAAAATGTCGATGTCGGCGCCAGACTGGGCGGTGGCATAAAGGATGGCCTGGTCCTCAAGCCCGAGGCTGGTCGAGAAGACGATACGTCCCTCGATGGCCTGCCGCAGCGCCGCGATGCGTGCTGCCAGGTCCTTGGTCTCGTTCAGGCGCTCATCGAGCTCCTCGGCCTCCTTGCGCGAGGCGTTGCGGCGAAGCGGCTGGGGATTGCGGAAGCCCGGCTGATAAGAGTGCTTGATGCGCGTCAGCGCGCCCTTCCACGTCTCGACGTCGTTGGCATCGGTGATCTCGGCGGTATCGAAGCCCGAGCGCAGCAGGAACGGCGCGAGGTCGGGGATGAGATAGCCGATCGCCCTGAGCTCGCCCGTGAAGCCATGCCGCTCGCGCAACAGCACGGCGAGCGAATGGCCGCGCCCGTCGCCGAAGGTGGGAAAGCGAATGGCGATGGGCCCACCCGTTGCCGCGGCAGTGGCGAGCGCCGCGGCGTCGGCCGTGGGTTCGAGCACCGCATCGTCGGCGCTCGTGCCCGGCACGAGATTCCCGGTGCGAAGGTCAAGCAACGCCATACAAAGCCTCCTTGAAGGGTGCGGCACCCACTCTCCGCCACGTAGCGAGGAAATCCTCGCCGTCGTTGCGGTTGGCGAGATAGGTGGAGATGATCGTGTCGATCGCTTGCGGCACGGCTTCGGCGCGGAAGCCGGGCCCGATGATGGTCCCGACGGCAGCGTCGTCCTTCGGGCTGCCGCCGAGCGAGATCTGGTAAAGCTCGGTGCCTTTCTTGTCGACGCCCAGGATGCCGATATTGCCGGAATGGTGATGACCGCAGGCATTGATGCAGCCGGACATGTTGAGGCGAAGCGGGCCGATAAGCTCCTGCCGTGCCGGATCCTCGAAGCGCTTGGCGATCTCCTTGGCGATGGGGATCGAGCGGGCGTTGGCGAGGTTGCAGTAGTCGAGCCCCGGGCAGCAGATCATGTCGCCAAGGAGATCGTAATTGCCGGTGGCGAGCCCCTCGGCCTTGAGCTCCTCATAGACGGAAACGAGGTCCGAGCGGGCGACGTGGGGCAGGATGAGGTTCTGGGTGTAGTTCACTCGCGCCTCGTTGCGGCTATAGCGCTCGGCGAGATCGGCAGCGAAATCCATCTGGTCGGAGCTGGCGTCGCCTGGCGTGCGACCCGGCTCCTTCAGCGAGATGACCACGCTCGCGTAGCCCGGTACCTGGTGGGGACGGACATTGTGCTTCAGCCAGTTGGCGAAGACCGGATCGGTGATGCGCCGCTGGTCGACCGCATCGTCGCGGATCGGGCGAGGGCTGAGATTGGGCGGCGCGAAATAGGACATGATGCGCCGACGCTCGTCCTGGGGCAGGTCGATGGCGTCCTTGCGGGTCGCCTCCCAATCCGCCTCGACATCCGCGCGGAACTTGTCGATGCCGAGCTGATTGACGAGGATCTTGATGCGCGCCTTGTTGAGGTTGTCGCGGCGCCCATGGAGATTGTACACGCGCAGGATCGACTCGATGTAGGAGAGCAGATGCTCCTTGGCGAGAAAGGGGCGGATCTCCTGCCCGACATAGGGCGTGCGACCCATGCCGCCGCCGACAAAGACGCGGAAGCCGTTCTTGCCGTCAGGCCCGCGCACGATCTTGAGCCCGATATCGTGGAAGGCTATGGCCGCGCGATCCTCGGCAGCGCCGGAGATGGCGATCTTGAATTTGCGCGGCAGCCAGCTGAACTCGGGATGCAACGTCGACCATTGGCGCAAGATCTCGCACCACGGCCGCGGATCCTCGAGCTCGTCATGGGCGGCGCCGGCGAAGGGATCTGCGGTGACATTGCGCACGCAATTGCCGCTGGTCTGGATGCAGTGCATCTCGACTTCGGCGAGCGCGCTCAAGATGTCGGGCACGTCGACCAGCTTGACCCAGTTGAATTGCAAGTTCTGGCGCGTGGTGAAATGGCCATAGCCGCGATCCCACCGCCGCCCGATCATGGCGAGCTGGCGGAGCTGGCGCGGCGACAGCACGCCATAGGGAATGGCGATGCGTAGCATATAGGCGTGCAATTGCAGATAGAGGCCGTTGCGCAAGCGCAAAGGACGGAACTCGTCCTCGGTGAGCTTGCCTAACAGCCTGCGCTCAACCTGCTCGCGGAACTGGGCCACGCGCTCATGCACGAAGGCATGATCGAATTCGTCATAGCGGTACATCGTACCAATCCTTTGTCAGCGTTGTGCGGTGGGCGGCGCGGATGCGCTCGCGCACCGATAGCGGATCGACCGCGCCGTCACGCAGCACGACCGCCATGGGATAGACCGCCACGACAAGACGCTCGGCGACGGCCTTGGCCGCCTCGGCTTCCAGCGCCTTGGTCTCTTCCTCGGTCTCGGCAAGACGCGCGCAGCCAATGTCCTCCGTCCAGCTGCCGTCAGCAGCGAGATAGACGACGATGCCGTCGAGCAGACGGTTAGCGGTGACGACGTTAGGCATAGACACGCGTAAGCTCCGGCAATGCGAGGATGTCTTCGATGACGCCGTGCGCCGGAAGACCCGCCACCTCGCCGAAAATGAGGACGGCGGGGCTCTTCAGGCCAAGGCGCTCGGGGTGTGCGGCAAGCTCGGCGATGGTGGCGGCGACACGGCGCTCGTTCTCGCGGCTGGCATTCTCGACCGCGATCACGGGAAGCTCTGGCCTGAAGCCGGCCTCCAGCAGCTTCTTGGCGATAGAGCCGGCCGTGGTCACGCCCATATAGAGGAGAAGCGTGTTTTTGCCGGAGGCCAAGGCGGTAAGATCGAGATGCTCGAAGCTCGGCTCCTCGCCGCCCGCCTCATGGCCTGACAGGAACGTGACGGTGTGGGAGACGTCGCGATGGGTGAGCGGGATCTGCAGGCTCGCGGCGGCGGCGATGCCGGCGGTGACGCCGGGGACGATCTCGACGCTGAGCCCCGCCTCGCGCAGCGCGTCAAGCTCCTCGCCGCCCCTGCCGAAGATGAAGGGGTCGCCGCCCTTGAGTCGCACCACCGTCTGGCCGGCGCGCGCCCGCTCGATGAGGAGCGCGTTGATCTCGGCTTGAGGGACGCTGTGCAGGCCCTTGGCCTTGCCGACGGGGATCAGCTCGGCCTCGCGGCGCGCATGATCGAGCACGCCCTCGCCGACCAGGCGGTCATAGAGGATGACATCGGCGGCCTTCAGCGCGCGGACAGCCTTCATGGTGAGAAGCTCGGGGTCGCCGGGGCCCGCGCCGACGAGAAGCACACGGCCAGCGGCGGGAGCCGCGTCCGTGGCCTGCTCGATGGCCGCACCGATCAGCGCCCTCGCCTTCTCCTCGTCGCCTTCGAGCGCGGCTTCGGCGGCAGCCCCCTCGAACACGGCCTCCCAAAAGCGGCGCCGGGGCGAGCCCGACGGCACCATCTCGGCGACTGGCGCACGGAACTCTGCCGCCAGCTTGGCAAGGGCATCGAGACGGGGGTGCAGCTCGCGTTCAAGCCAGGCCCGGAGCCGCTGCGCCAGCACGGGGGCGGCTCCTGAGGTGCCGATGGCGATGGTCACCTCGCCGCGATCGACGATGGCCGGGAGCACGAAGCTGCACAGCTCAGGCCGGTCGGGGACGTTCACCGGCACGCCGAGCGCCCGGGCGATGGCCGAGACGCGGGCATCCTCCTCGTCGTCGTCGGTCGCGACAATGACGAGAGGCCGGCCGCGCAACCGGTCGATGCCGGGCCGGGCCGCAAGCAGCGACACGTGTCCCGCTTCCGCCAGCGCGGCAAGCTCAGGCACCACGTGGCTCGCGGCAACGTCGACGACAGCCGCGCCCTTCAACAGAAGGCGCGCCTTGACAGCCGCCAACTCGCCGCCACCGACCACGAGCGGCGGCTTGCCGGCGAAGCTCACGAAGATGGGGAAGGTTCGCATCGTCACCTATCCTCCCACCGCCAGCCGCTCGGGCGGCGCATCGGCGAGGCTCTCAGGGGCAAGCTCGACCACAAGGCCGTCGAACTCCTTCGACATGATGATCTGGCAGCACAGCCGCGAGCGCTCGTCCACCTGAAAGGCGCCGTCAAGCATCCGGAGCTCTTCGGCGCTGGGGGGCACGAGCTTTGCGAGCCACTCCTCGCCCACCCACACATGGCAGGTGGCGCAGGCGCAAGCCCCGCCGCACTCGGCCTTGATGGGAAGGCCCCAGTCGCGGATCACCTCCATGACGCGCCAGCCCTCGAGAGCCTCGAGACGGTGGGTGATGCCGTCAGGCATGCGCACGGTGACGAACATCTCAGGCAACCTTCAGGAGGCGTTGCAGTTCCGACGACGAGGTCGTGTACTGGAAACGTAGCGTCTTGTCAGGATGCACGTAGCGGTGGGCGGCTTGCGCCATCAGCGCCGCCTCGTGGAAGCCGGACAGGATGAGCTTGAGCTTGCTCGGATAGGAATTGATGTCGCCAATGGCGAAGACGGCTTCCGTGCCCGTCTCGAACTTCGCGGTATCCACGGGGATCAGGTTCTCGTTGAGATTGAGGCCGAAATTCGCAATCGGCCCAAGCTTCATGGTCAGCCCGAAGAAAGGCAAGAGGGTATCGGTCTCGATGTGAAGGAGCGAACCATCGGTCCGCTTGATCACGACCGCCTCGAGCTTGCCGTCGGACCCCTTAAGCGCGGAAGGCTGGCCGAGCTCGAAGCGGACGAGGCCTTGCTCCTCAAGCGCCCGCATCTCGCGCACCGTATCGGGGGCGGCGCGAAACTCCGGCCGGCGGTGGACAAGGGTCAATTGGGCAGCCGCGGGCGCGAGGTTGACCGTCCAATCGAGCGCGGAATCGCCACCGCCGGCGATGACGATGCGGCGCCCGCGGAAGGCGTCGATGCGGCGCACGGCATAGAAGACGCTTTTACCCTCATAGGCCTCGATGCCGGGAATGGGAGGGCGCTTCGGCACGAAGCTGCCGCCGCCTGCGGCAATGACCACCACCGGCGCGATCAGAACGCGGCCGGTATCGGTGGTGAGACGCCATTTCCCATCCACGGTCCGGGTGAGAGCCTCAACCATCTCGCCGAAATGGAAGACGGGCTCGAACGGCCTGATCTGCTCGAGCAGCCGGTCGGTCAGCTCCTGCCCCGTGCAGAAGGGCAAACCCGGAATGTCATAAATGGGCTTCTCAGGATAAAGCTCGGCACATTGGCCGCCCGGCTTGTCGAGGATGTCCACGACATGGGCCTTGAGCTTGGCGAGCCCAAGCTCAAACACGGCGAACAGGCCCACGGGACCTGCGCCAATAATGATCACGTCGGTCGAGGCTTCGCTCGCCTGCATCGTTCGCCCGCCTGAAAGTGAAGCAGTGATTAGAATGCGCTGCCGTGAATATGGGGAGTGTAACGAAAAATCATTCCTCCAGAAAGCCAGATGAAGCAAAAAGAAGCAAAATTGTTCCTTTGGATCGCAAATAGTAGCAATATTTTCCGAGGAGCCCCCTATGCGCAACGCGGCAGCCGCGCCGACCGCTGAAGGCGCAAAATCCTTGCGGTGCCCTAGGCGCCTTGAGGACCGCTTGGCGGCTTGGGACGGCTCGCGCCGCTTTCGACCAACGCGTCCCTTATCTCCTCGAGGAGCTGCACCTCGCGGGAGGGCGGCGGCTCGGCAACTGGGTCCTCCTCCTGCCTGCGGCGTAGCTGGTTCATGGCCTTGACCACCATGAACAGCACGAAGGCCACGATCAGGAAGCTGATCAGGTTATTGATGAACACCCCGAAATTGACGGTCGGGGCGCCAGCTTGCTTCGCCTGCGCCAGGGAATCGTAATGCTGGCCGTTGAGGGGCACGAACATGTTGGAGAAATCGACGCCGCCGGTGACCACGCCCATGGGGGGCATGATGACGTCATCGACCAGCGACCTCACGATGGTGGAGAAGGCGGCACCGATGATGATGCCGACGGCCATGTCGACCACATTGCCACGAAGCGCGAATTCCTTGAATTCCTTCAGCATCGCTGCTCCTCCTTGGATCTTCGCCCCCAAGAATCTTCGCCCCATGCGGGGTCACTACCATGCCACGTTTGAACGCCAATGCTCTCGCGCGGAGTTTGCAAGCCCGCCACTTACTGATAACTCCATGCCCGACAACTCCTCGGCAAGCTTCATAGGTAGGGGGACGCGACGTGTCGACAGAGCTTCCCGCGAGCGAGAATGCCGCGCGTGACCGCCATCAGCTGAGGACGCTGATCCTCGCCGTCGCCATCCTGTCTACCGTGCTGCTCGCCGTGTTTCTCGGCGCCACGGCCGCGGCCTGGCTCAATCAATACGGCTTCCTGCACTTCCCGCTCGGCTTCTATCTTCTGGCGCAAGGGCTCCTTATCTTCATCGTCGTGGCGACCTTCTGGTTCATTCGCCTGCAGGAGCGCATCGACCAGGCCCGGAGCGAAAGCGAGGAGCTCGGATAAGCGATGAGCGCTCCGTCGCGCCTGCGCAACCCGAACCCGCATCTTGGCGCCTATTACGGCATTGCCACGAGCGCCTTCGTCTCCCTCGTCATCATGCTCGCCATGTTCGAGCAGCTCGGTTGGCGCCAGCCGGTGCTCGCGGAAACCATGATCGTGCTGCCGCTCGCGCTCTATCTCCTCATCGCCATCGGCTCGCGGACGCTCGAGGTCGAGGATTTCTTCGTCTCGGGACGACGCGTGCCGCCAGTGTTCAACGGCATCGTGCTGGCGGCGACGGCGATCGGGGGCGTCGGCTTCCTCGCCTATACCGGCACGGTGTTCTTTCTCGGCTTCGACGCCTTGGCCATCGGACTCGGCTGGACGGCGGGCATGCTTGCCGGCGGCGTCCTGTTCGTGCCTTACCTGCGCAAGGCTGGCTCCTACACCCTGCCGAGCTTTCTCGGTCACCGCTTCCACTCGCGGACGTTGCGCATGACGGCAAGCGTGATGCAGCTCCCGCCCACGGCGCTTCTGCTGGTCGCCGAGATCAAGGTCGCGGCGCTGATCGCCTCGTTGTTCCTGCCGCTCTCCTTCTCGTTAGCGGTGCTCTTGGCCGCGGCCCTCATCGCCTTTATCGCCATCCTCGGCGGCATGCGGGCCTTGACCTGGACGGGAAGCGCCGAGTTCATCGTCGGCGCCGTCGGACTTGCGGTGGTGGCGATCACCGTGTCGGTCGTCCTCACCAATCTGCCGGCGCCGCAGCTGACTTACGGCGAGATGTTCTCCTCCTTGCACAATGCCGAGATCACGGCGGGCCTCCTCCCGGTGCAGCCGGGAGGGCTCGCGACCGCACTGCCGGGGGTAGCGCCCATGCCGATCAGCAAGCCGTTCCTCGAGCCCTTCGGCGCGCTGAGCGAGGTGGACTTCGTGACGCTGCTCCTCTGCCTCACGCTCGGGATCGCCGCCCTTCCGAGCCTCCTTGCCCGGAGCGGCGTGACGAGCTCGTGCGCCGAGCAACGCCGGTCGGCGGCGTGGGGCTTGCTGTTCGTGGCCGTGTTCGTGATGACGGCGCCTTCCATGGCGGCCTTCACCAAGCTGATCATCTTCCGCGATATCGCTCTGGCGCCGGCATCGGCGTTGCCGGCGTGGCTCACCGAGCTCAGCGGACGGCAGCTGATTCAAGCGGTCGACACCAATGGCGACGGCGCCATTGGAGCAGACGAGCTTCTCATCGCGCGCGACGGCATCGCGCTTGCGCTACCCGGGGCGGCGGAACTCCCGTACGTCTGCACCGCGCTCATGGCGGCGGCCGGGATGGCGGTCGCGCTTGCCGCCGCAGGCTCCCATCTCTTCACGCTGGCGGCGAGCTTGGCGGAAGACCTTTACCGCGTGCTCGACCGGCGCCATACGCTGCCAAGGCTCGTCGCCGCTTGGGCGGCAATCGCGGCTGCGGCGCTGTCTGCCGCCGTGTTCCTCGTCATCGCCAATCTCGACCCACTCCAAGCGGCTCTGACTGCGTTCGCCTTTGCGGCCGCGACCTTCTTCCCGGTGCTCCTGCTCGCCATCTGGTGGGGACGCTGCACCGGGCGTGGAGCGTTCGCGGCGATCGGTACAGGATTTGCCGTCATGGTGCTGGAGGTCAGCATGGGGAGTGCCTTCGGCGTGGGCCACATGGGCCTTACCACCCCGCTGGCGAGCCTGGTTGGTGCCCTTCTGGCGCTCGGCGCGGGCATCGCGGCCAGCCTTGCCTGGCCGCAGGGCTCCAAGGCCGAGGAGAGCTATCGCGAGGAGATGCGCGATCCGGCAGGCGAGGCGATCTACGATCGCGCCCAGCAGCGCGCCACCGCCGCCGCCTCTGTGGCAGTTGCCGGCGCGACTGGCGAATGAGTGCGCAGGAACGGGAACTATGGACAACCAGCTAACGCCAAAGCAAATGCGCCAGACACTCTACCCGGAGACCGTTCCCTACCGGACGGGCAAGCTCAAGGTCTCGGACCTGCATGAGCTTTATTTCGAGGAATGCGGCTCGCCCTCCGGCAAGCCGGCGGTGCTGCTGCATGGTGGACCGGGCGGTGGCATCAACCCTGTCATGCGCCGCTATCACGACCCGCGCTCTTACCGCCTCGTGCTGTTCGACCAGCGCGGCTGCGGGCGCTCGACGCCGCATGCCTCGGTCGAAGAGAACACGACCTGGGACCTCGTCGACGATATCGAGCGCCTGCGCGAGCATCTCGGCATCGAGCGCTGGCAGGTGTTCGGCGGCTCGTGGGGCTCGACGCTTGGGCTCGCTTATGCCGAGACCTACCCGGAGCGGGTGACCGAGCTCCTGCTCAGGGGCATCTTCACGCTCAGGCGCTCGGAGCTCGAATGGTTCTATCAGGAGGGCTCGAGCTGGATCTTCCCCGACGCGTTCGAGGATTATGTCAGCGTCATTCCCGAGACCGAGCGCGGCGACATGATCGACGCCTATCACCGGCGCCTCACCCATGCCGACCCCGCAGTGCAGCTGGAAGCGGCGCGCGCCTGGAGCGCATGGGAAGGCAAGACCTTGTCGCTGTTCCCCGACGCCGACCGGGTGCGCCGCTTCTCCGAGGATCACTACGCGCTCGCCTTTGCGCGGATCGAGTGCCACTACTTCGTCAATCGCGGCTTCTTCAGCGCCGACGACCAGCTCATCGCCGACGCCCATCGCCTCAGCGCCATCCCCGGCGTGATCGTGCATGGCCGTTACGACGTGGTGACTCCGGTCAAGATCGCCTACGATCTTTCCCGCGCCTGGCCGGGAGCGAGATTGCGCGTGGTGCCCGACGCGGGCCACGCCATGACCGAGCCCGGCATCGTGCATGAGCTGGTGGCCGCGACCAAGGCCTTCGCCCGCTAGCGCGCTTTTTGTTTGAGCATGATCTTTTCGGAGAACCCGTTTCCACTTTTCAGGATCATGCTCCAGCGCTGAATGTCAGGACCCGGCGGAATGACCGATGAAGTTGAGCGCGATATTCCGCTGATGCGGGCTCGCGCGATGCTCGATGAGAAAGACCCCCTGCCAGCGGCCGAGCGCCATGCTCCCGTCCCTCACCGGGATGGAAAGACTGACGGCCGTGAGCATCGCTTTGATGTGGCTCGGCATGTCGTCAGGGCCCTCCTCGGCGTGGGCGTAAGGCCGATGCTCGGGCGCCAAAGCCTCGAGCGCGTCGATCAGATCGCGCTGCACGTTCGGATCGGCATTCTCCTGAATGATCAGCGATGCCGAGGTATGGCAGACGAACACGGTGATTAGGCCGTTCTCGCCGGCGATTGTCTCGAGCCAGCGGGCAAGCTCGCGCGTGATCTCGGTGAAGCCTTTGCCGCCAGTCGAGACCGTCAGCACATGGCTTGCCTGTACCATCTCAGCCATGGCGCAAGCTCATCATCGCCCTGCACCAATAAGCCGCCTCAAAGCTCGATCTCCCCGCGGTCCTCGCCCAACGCGCTCACCATGGTCATCCCAACGGCCGCGGTTGACAAGGGCTGAGCCGTCTCGGCCAGGGGGCGCCGGCGCGAGGTGCCTCACCGCCGCACCCGTCCCACAATAGAGCGGCGCTTAACGCAAAATTTACTCGGGCTTGCCACCTTGGTTTTCCACCGCTTCGTCGCGTGTCTTCTCGGCCGGTCCCTCGACCAATCGGACGCGTATTTGAACGGCGTCGCTCGCCATGGGGAACGGGATGGCTTCGGAAGCAAGTTGGCAAACCGGCACCGGCAGTAACGGCGAAATGCCCCTGGCGCAAGGCCCCATGGATCAGCAATCGGTCGAAAGCCTGTTGCGGCGGCTCGTGGAACGGGTCGAGGAGAGCGAGCGCCGCTACGGCGAGGCCCTCGATGAGCTCCATGCGCGACTCGACCAGCTCTCATATACCACCGACGCGGCGCGCGGGACCGGCTCCCCGGAAGAGGCCGCATCGCTTGGCCGGCTGCACAGCCAGATCAGCGAGCTCGGCAGGCGGTTCGAACAGGACACCGCCACCCCCCTCGACGATTTCGAGCGCCTCGGCAAGGCCCTGGCGGGCGGCATGGATTACGCTTCAGGCGGTACCAACGTCTCTTCCGGCGCGAGCGACGCTCTAGGCGCGTCCCCATACGAATCGCGGCAAGCGGACACGTCCCCGTTTGCCACCGATTTCAACTTCCCGACGCCGGAGGCCACTTATTCCACCCCGCCGGTCGCCTCCCTTGAGAATGAGGCCCGCCATCTCGACAAGCAACTCGTCGAGATGGCGCACCGGCTCGAGCATTCGGTCGACACGGCGATGCCGACGCCCGCCATCGAAGCCTTGAACGCAAGGCTCGACGAGATCGGAAATCAGCTTGCCCAAGCGCTCGAACAAGCCCCGAAGCTCAAAAATCTCGAACATGTCGAGCACCAGCTGACCGAGATGGCCCAACAGATTGGCCGGGCCGAGGTGCAGCTTGCCCGGGTGAGCGGCATCGAGAGCCAACTGCTCAAGCTGATCGAGCGCGTCGATGAGACGCCGGCCAAGCTGGAAGAGGTTGCGCGCAAGGCTGCGAGCGAGGCCGCCCGCGTGGTCGCGGGAGAGGCAAAACCGAGCGCCGGCTCCGACGAGCGCCTCGATGCCATGCATCGCGACCTCATGGCGATGAAAGAGGGGACCAGGGCCAGCGACGACCGCCTGGCGAGCACCATCGCCGCCGTGCATGAGTCCTTGAAGCAGCTGGTGCAGCAGGTCGAGCGGGGCACGCCCCCTTCTCCCGCGCCGGCGGCCGCTTCCGCGCCAATGCCTAAGCCGCGCATCCCCTTCGCCGAGCG
>DASYIU010000288.1:0-7775 GCA_035997285.1 Methyloceanibacter sp.
TGAGCGTGCTTTTGAGCTTGGCGCCGGTGACGCCGTGCGGATCATGATGGCCCGTCACCTCGTCGAGCTCGGCGTTCCACATCATCTCGATCTTCTTGTTCTTGAACAGGCGCTCTTGCAGGATCTTCTCGGCGCGAAGCACGCTGCGGCGATGCACCAGCAGCACCTGGCTGGCGATATTGGCGAGGTACAGTGCCTCCTCGACGGCGGTGTTGCCGCCGCCCACCACGATGACTTTCTTGCCGCGATAGAAGAAGCCGTCGCAGGTGGCGCAGGCCGAGACGCCATAGCCCTTGAAGCGCTCCTCGGATGGAAGCCCGAGCCAGCGTGCCTGCGCGCCGGTGGCGATGATCAGCGCGTCGGCGGTGTATTCGGTGTGGCTGTCGCCTTTGAGCCAGAAGGGCTGCCGCTTGAGGTCGACCTCGACGATATGGTCGCGGATGATCTCGGTGCCGACATGCTCGGCCTGGAGGCGCATCTGCTCCATCAGCCAAGGCCCCTGGATGACGTCGGCGAAGCCCGGATAGTTCTCGACGTCGGTGGTGGTGGTCATCTGGCCGCCGGCGTGGACGCCCTGGATGAGGAGCGGCTTCAGCATGGCGCGCGCGGCATAGATGCCTGCCGTGTAGCCGGCGGGGCCTGAGCCGATGATGATCACCTTGGCGTGGCGGGAAGCCATGGAGGCCTCTTAGTTCAGGAAGATTGGAAAGAGGTAAGCGCAAGGGCGCTCGCGCGCAAGCCACGCGGTGTGCACGGCTTGGTGAGCGGGCGATTTAGGCTTTGCTGTCAAGGCCAAGCGCGCGCCTGATGGCAGAGGCGACGACCTCGGTGTCGTTGATGGGCGCGTAGGTCCAGGCATCGAGGCGGCCAATGAACGGGCGGGCCACGCTTCTGCATCAGGGTGTGGACGCGCGCCAGCCGGCGCGAGTTGCCCTTCAGGCGCTGCACATAGACCGGCTTGCCGGTGCCTGCCGCCTCGGTGACCATGTTGACCGAATCCTCGGTGACGACGATGGCGTCGGCGAGGGCAAGGAAGGCGAAGTAGGGGTTGTCGCCGGTGCCGTCCCAGACAATATGGGGCACGTCCTTGATGGCAGCGGACAGCGCGGCAAGCGCCTCGGGCGAGGTGCGGCGCGACGGCGTCACGAGCAGCGACGCGCCATTCTCGCGGGCGAGGCTCGCAAGCTTGGCGCCAAAGGAAGCGGCATCCTCGGGCGGGAAGCTGAAGGCCTGGCTCTCGCCGCCGAGCAGCACCGCGACGCGCGGGTGGGGCAGGGGATCGACCTGGGCGGCAAAGCCCTTGGCCGCGTCGGCGAGACGTCGGCCGGTGACGCTATGCACCGCGCCGAAGGTCGTGATCACGTTCCGGCCTTCGAAATTGTCGTGCGCCGGCGCCGCCACGAGATCGAAAAGCTCGGGGGGCACCCTCGGATTCTGGATGTGCAGACCAAAGGCGGAAGCCGCCAGCTTGATGGCAAGGGCGATGGGCACGCTTCGCCGGCCGATGGAGATAACCAGGCGGGGCCAGGGGGCGCGAGCAGCTTGTTGGACTCGACCGAGCGAAGGCGGCACGTGGATTTGCAGCCGCACCGGCAGAAGCTGCATGGCGCCTTTGATACGCACGCGCTTCAGGCTGAAGGGAAGGCCCACGGCCCCAGCCACGGCGATGCCTTGTGCCTCCATGCCCACGGAGCCGTCGGTTACGATCCAGGTTTTTTGACCCCTGGCCTTGCGGCTGGCAGCAATCAAAGCCTCGGCACCCTGTGGCGCGGGGTGCGCAGCCGGTGGCTCGGAAGGTGTCTCCCCGGCGCCGCCAAAACTTCCGGAACGTAAAATGCTCAATTTCTTTTCGATTCTTTTGGCTGGAGGACTTAAAATTGCGCGGGGTGCGCCCGAGTCACGGTACCCGCGCCGCCGTCTAGCCCGTGGTCCCCCAGTCGTCCAAGGAGCAGCCATCATGCGTTCAGCCCGCCTCGATGCCACCGACTGGCGGATCTTGCGTGAGCTTCAGGCCGACGGCCGCATCACCAATGTCGATCTCGCCCGCAAGGTGGGGATCTCGGCGCCGCCCTGCTTGCGTCGCGTGCGTGCCCTCGAGGAGGCCGGGATCATCAAAGGCTTCACCGCGATCCTGAACGACAAGGCGCTCGGCTTCGACGTGACCGCCTTCGCCATGGTCGGGCTGCACAGCCAGGCCGAAGCCGATCTGATCGCCTTCGAGGAGCGGGCGCGGAGCTCTCCCATCGTACGCGACTGCTACATGCTCTCGGGCGAGATCGATTTTGTCTTGAAGTGCGTGGCGCCCGACTTGAGCGCGTTTCAAGATTTCATCATCCACGAGCTGACCGCAGCGCCCAATGTGGCAAGCGTCAAGACCTCGCTCGTCATCCGCGCCTCTAAGCACGCCGCGGGCGTGCCCATGGAGCTTGCGGGCGAGGGGAGCGCCGCGGCAAGACCGGTCGAGCGCGCGCCGACGTGACGGGCCCTTCTCTCCCGGCAGCGTCATGAACGAGACGGCCTCCGGCAACCCCATCCTCGTCGAGGTCACCAGAGGTCTGCTCGTCGAGAGCCGCCATGCAGGTGCCATCGCCATCGCCGACACACAAGGGCATCTGCTGCTCGCGCTTGGCGACATCGGACGCCCGGTCTTCCCGCGCTCGGCCATCAAGGCGCTGCAGGCCATTCCACTGATCGAGAGCGGGGCAGCCGATGCCTATGGACTTAGCGACGATGAGCTTGCCGTGGCTTGCGCCTCTCACAGCGGCGATCTTGTTCATCTCGCAGCGGTGAGGAGCCTGCTGGCGAAGGCCGGACTCGATGAGAGTGATCTTGCCTGCGGCGCCCATTGGCCGGTAAGCGAAGCCGCGACGCGCGAGCTGATCCGCGCCGGTCGGCGCCCGCAAGCCATCCACAACAATTGCTCGGGCAAGCATGCCGGCATGCTTGCGGCCGCGGTCCATCTCGGGCTCGACCCGCGCGGCTACGAGCGGCCGGACCATCCGCTGCAAGTCATTATCGCGCGAATCATTTCAGAGACTTGCGGGGTGGAGCTCGAGCGGGCCCGCATGGGCGTCGATGGCTGCTCGCTGCCCACCTTCGCGCTGCCGCTCGGCGCCCTGGCGCAGGGCTTTGCCCGACTTGCGACCGGGGAGGGGCTCAGCCCGGAACGGGCAAGCGCCGGGCAGAGGCTCGTGCAGGCCTGCTTCGCCTCACCTGTCCTCGTCGCTGGCGAAGAGCGTTTCGACACCATCGTGCTGCGTAACCTCGCACCTTCCGCCTTCGTCAAGGGCGGCGCCGAAGGAGTGCATTGCGCGGCATTGCCGGAGCTTGGACTTGGGCTCGCGCTGAAGATCGACGACGGCGCCAAGCGCGCGGCGGAGCTTGCTCTGAGCGAAGTGCTCGCCACGCTCTTGCCTCGGGCGAGACCGGTCCTCGCCGAACAGCTGGCGGGCGAGGTGCTGAATTGGCGGGGCATCAGCGTCGGGCGCGTCGCCGCGAGCGCCGAACTCAAGCGGGCGGTTGCCACGCTCGATGAGCCTAGCAGTCATGTCAGGGGCCGGCTAGCGGGCGACGTTTGAGTAGACCGCGAGGTTACGGTAGGCCGCCGCGCTGGCGGTGGCAAGATCGGGGCCGATCGGCGTCGGGCCGTTCATGGCGCGGATCGCCCCGTCCTTCGACCCCGTTATGAGATTGTCGGTGATGAGAGCCGTACCGGCCGACGGATCGGTGGAGACGCCGATGCCAATATGGGCGTTGCGGATGAGATTGTCGGTGACGCTCACGTCGCGGAGATAGCTGACCCAGCCGATGGCGATGCCGAAGCCGGGAGCGTTCTCGATCACGTTGCCGCTCACCACGGTATCGGCTTCGATGGAGATGCCGTTGCCTCGGGAATCGGCATCCTTGCGAAAGAACAGGTTGCGGACCAGGTTGCCCTGTACGACGGCAAGCCGGCCGCCATCGTTGAAGTTGGTCACCGAAATGCCGGTGGCCGCCTTGTCGACGATGTTGTTGGCGATCACCGCGCCCTAGCCGCCGCCACCGTTGTAGCGAAGGACGGATTTGTGCCTGGCGCGCCTTGAATTTGCGTGCCCGATTTCAGCTCGAGCTTGGTTGTGGTGTAGTCGCCCGGCGGGAGGAAGAACGGCGTGCCGGACTTTGCCGCTTGATCGGCCGCCTCTTGCAGGCTTGCCGTCTGGTCAATGCCGGCCCCCGGCACGATGCCGTAGGTGCTTGCGCGCGCGCGCGCCGTGCGCGGGCCCGAAGCGAGGGTCACGCCCAGGTCAAGGGTGCCGAGCATCACTTGCCTGCGCTCAACGGTCATGGCCTACGCGTCCTTTGCATTCAGGCCCGCTTCGCTCAGTGCGAATCCAGGGCCAGCTCGATCCGCGATCGGCGTTGCTGCTTCACGCTCGCTTGCGAAGGCGAGGACAAGGCGCAACGTCTCCTGGGCGCCGTGCAGGAGTTCAGCCTCGCTGAACGGACCGCCTTGGGTTGCCGGGTGCGGGACATGCATGAAGAGCGCAAGCGGAGGGCTCGTCTGCCGGGCCGCCCATTCGAGCGAGAGATAGTAAAGAAAATTGCAGAGATAGCGCCCTGCCGACCACGACGTTTCCGCTGTGTGGCCGCGCGCTCTGAGGTCGGCGGCAAGTGCCGCTGCCGGAAGCCCGGTGTCGAGGCGGTTGGGGCGCTCGGCAAGGATCACCGGGCTTGCCGGTAGTTTGCCCAAGGCGTCGGCGCGGGGCAGGGCTCGATTGTGGGCCGAGCGCTCGATGCGCAACGATCTGGCGCGCTCGCTGACACCAAAATGAATCATTACACGGGGTTGCAGGGTCTCGTAGAGACGAGGCGCGAGCGCGGCAACGACCTCCCACTCGGTGGGCAATACACGCGCATGGAGCTCGCAATCGAGCCCGAGCGAGGTCGCCCGCTCGGCCAGCGTCTCGGCAAGCCAGGCCGAAGGATTCTCGGTGACACCGGGAAATGGACCGAAGCCCGTGAGGAGGACGCGTGGTCTTGCCATGCTGTTGGACTTAACCTGGGGCCCAGGCGAGAGGGAAGCGATTTCACCCGATGCGGTTACTCTGCGTCCTTGATGCCGGCGAGACGGCCAAGCTCATGGGCCGCGGCGGCAGGCGTCATCTCGCCGGCGCGTACCTTGCCTTCCAATTCGTGGAAGTGGCGGGCGGCGTGCTTGCCGCCCTTGAAGGCGGCGAGCAGGCGTTGCTCAAAAATCTCCCGCATCCACGATGCGGCCTGGTCGCGGCGCCGCTCGAGAAGGGCGCCAGAGGCGGCGAGCGCTTCATGCCGTTCCTTGACCTTGGCCCATAGCGCGTCGAGCCCCGTGTTGTCTCGGGCCGAGAGCGTCATCACCGCCGGCTCCCAGTTCGGATGGCCGGCAGCGAGAATGTGGAGCGCCGTCCGATATTCCATCGCCGCGCGATTGGCGCGCTCGATCTGGTCGCCGTCGGCCTTGTTGACGGCGATGAGATCGGCGAGCTCGAGCAGCCCGCGCTTGATGCCTTGCAGCTCGTCGCCTGCGCCGGGGATTGCCACCACGACGAAGATATCGACCATGTTGGCGACGGCCATCTCCGATTGGCCGACGCCGACGGTCTCAACCAGCACCACGTCGTAGCCGGCCGCCTCGGCGAGCGCGATGGTCTCCCGCGTGGTCTTGGTGACGCCGCCCAGGCTGTCGCCGGCAGGAGAAGGGCGGATGAAGGCGGACGATTCGGTGGCGAGCCGGCCCATGCGGGTCTTGTCGCCGAGGATGGAACCGCCGCTCCTTGACGAGGTCGGATCGACGGCCAGCACGGCGACCTTGTGGCCTTGGCTTATGAGATTGAGCCCAAGCTGATCGATCAGGGTGGATTTGCCCGCGCCTGGAACCCCGCTAATGCCGACGCGCATGGCGCCGCCGGTGTGGGGGAGCAGGCGCTCGAGCAACGCTTGCGCCTGGGTCTGATCCTCTCGTTTGGCGCTTTCAATGAGGGTGATGGCGCGGGCAAGGGCGACACGGTCGCCGCTGCTTATGGCCTCGGCGGTCCGCTCCGTCTCGCTCCTCAATTTGGCGTCGCCCTGCATGGGGATGCGGCGTAGGGGGAAACCAGCGCGAACGCAAGATGTCGATGACACCCAGTGTATTATGTGTTACGTAATGCGTACCAAATTGGAGCCGCGTGGGCCCCTGATCCGCTCCTTCGCCAGCCGGGACACAGCGGCTCTATCACCGCGAAAAGGTGAATCGTTTCCGTTCGTTCGAGCGAATTGCTCTTCGCAAACTTCGGATGCTCGATGCTGCGACAAGTGTCGCCGACCTTAGAACACCGCCGGGCAACAGGCTGGAGAAACTGAGGGGCGACCGGGAAGCTCAATGGAGCATCCGCATCAACGACCAGTGTTGAATCTGCTTCCGCTGGGATGACGGGGACGCCTTTGAGGTCGATATCGTGGACTACCATTGAGGACATGCATGACCAAATTGCTGGCGCCGGTTCACCCGGGTGAGGTGCTCAAGGAGGAATTTATGAGGCCGCTCGAATTGAGCGCTAACGCGCTTGCACGTGCGCTCCGGGTTCCCGCAAACCGTATCTCGGCCATCGTCAACGCCGAGCGGGGAATAACGGCCGATACCGCCTTGCGGCTGGCCAGGGCCTTAGGGACCACACCCGACTTTTGGCTCAATCTGCAGAAGCAATACGATCTCGAACGCGCCCGCGACGCGGCGACGGACCTTGCCCGCATCGAGCCAATACGCGCCTGAGCTCAGCGGCGCAAGACGCCGATCACCTTGCTGGCAAAGCTTAAGCGCTCGGCCATGACGTGAATGACATAGGTGAGAAGGGCTTGGGCGAGCGCGCTGTTCTCACGCTTGATGCGCTCATAGGCGTCGGCGCTGAGCGCGTAAAGCACGCTCGGGATCTCGGCCTGGATGGTGGCGCTGCGCACCTGGCGGGTGATGAGGCCCATCTCGCCGATCGAGGTGTGGGGGCCGAGGCTGCGGACGCGGATCGAGCGTCCATCGTCCATCTTGACGATGATGCCGACGCGGCCTTCGAGGATGAAATGCATGGAATCGGCGGGGTCGCCTTGCGAGGCGATGATCGCGTCTTTGTCGACTTCGAGCCGCACACAGGCTGCGGCCAATTGCTCCCCGTGGTCGGCGCTGCTGAGCGCCTGGGTGAGCCAGTCGCGCAAAGTCTGCACGTCGCCACCTTGGGCCAGATGCGTGGCGATGACCGCCTTCTCGCAGGACTCAAGCGCGTGGTCGAGATCGTCGGCCAGGATGACATCGCCGGTGATGAAGCGGCGTGCGTTGAAGGCGCTCTGCAAGTCGCCCGAGAGATTGACCAGCACAAAGCGGGCGCCGAGCTCGTGGGCGGCGTGCTTGATCTGGGTGAAGCTGTGCATGGCCGAGGAATCGATCCCGGTAACCAGGCGAAAGTCGAATAGCAGGAAGCGGCAGTCGGGCTCGGTAGCGAACAGGGCCTTGACCTGCTGATAGAGCCGGTTGGCCGAGCCGAAGAACAGATAGCTCTGCAGGCTCATGCCCTGGATTTCGCGGCCGTGGGCGGCAAGGATGGCGAGCTCCTCGGGGCCGCGGTCGAGAGTGGAGCGGTACTCGGAGCCATCTAGGCCAAAAAACCTACTCGGCTGCTTGCTTCGATTTGGAGTCCGCCTTGGCGCCGAGCTTCTGCAGCAGGTCGATGGCGGCGTCGGCGATCGGCGTGCCGGGACCGAAGATCGCCTTGGCGCCGGCCTCGTAGAGCGCG
>DASYIU010000289.1:0-7278 GCA_035997285.1 Methyloceanibacter sp.
TCACCGCCGTCAGCACCAGGAAGGTGACCATCCAAAATGGGTGCGCAATCTCGACCGGTACGAACATGAAGGCCGTGGCGAGAATGATCAGCCCAAGAATGACCGACTTCGTGGCCGCGGCGCCCACATAGCCGACCACGATCTCGAAATAGGAGATCGGCGCCGACAAGAGCTCGTAGATCGTGCCCGTAAAGCGCGGGAAATAGATGCCAAACGAGGCGTTGGCGACGCTTTGCGTGAGCAGCGTCAGCATGATCAGCCCGGGCACGATAAAGGAGCCATAGGAGACGCCTTCGATCTCGGTGATGCGCGAGCCGATCGCCGCGCCGAACACCACGAAATAGAGCGATGTCGCGATCACCGGCGAGACGATGCTTTGCAGGAGCGTGCGCCCCCAGCGCGCCATCTCGAATTGGTAGATCGCCTTGGTGGCCGGAAGATTCATCGTTGCCTCACGAGATCGACGAAGATGTCCTCGAGCGAGCTTTGCGTCGTGTCGAGGTCCTTGAACCTGATGCCGGCGCCGGCCAGGTCGGTGAGGAGGTTGGTGATGCCGGTGCGTGGGCCTTGCGTGTCGTAGGTGTAGACGAGCTCACTGCCGCCATTGGCGAGCGTCAGATGATGGGCCGCAAGCCCTGCCGGCAAGGCATCGAGGCTGTCATGCAGCTGGAGCGTCAGCTGCTTCTTGCCGAGCTTGTGCATCAGCTCCGCCTTGTCCTCGACTAGGATGAGCTCGCCCTTGTTGATCACGCCGATCCGGTCGGCCATGTCCTCGGCCTCGTGGATGTAGTGGGTGGTGAGGATGATGGTCACGCCCGAAGCCCGCAACGAGCGCACGTTCTCCCACATGTCCTTGCGCAGGTTGACGTCGACGCCAGCGGTGGGCTCGTCGAGAAAGAGGACCCTGGGCTCGTGCGACAAGGCCTTGGCGATCAGCACCCGGCGCTTCATGCCGCCGGACAGCGTCATGAGCTTTGAGTCCTTCCGGTCCCACAAGGAAAGGTCCTTGAGCACCTTTTCGATATAGGCGGGATTTTCCCATTTGCCCCATAGGCCGCGGCTGAAGGAGACCGTCGTCCACACCGTCTCGAACATGTCGGCGGTGAGCTCCTGCGGCACGAGCCCGATCATGGTGCGGGCGGGGCGGAAATCGGTAACGATGTCGTGACCGTCGACCGTCACGCTGCCCGAAGATGGCTTCACGATCCCGCAGATGATGTTGATCAGGGTGGTCTTGCCGGCGCCGTTAGGTCCGAGCAGGGCGAAGATCTCGCCCTTGCGAATGTCGAGATTGATGCGTTTTAGGGCCTGGAACCCTGAGGCATAGGTCTTCGACAGGTCCTTGATGGAGAGGATGGGTTGCTGCTTGGGAGACATGAGGTGATGCGAAAAGCACTCGTGTGGCAAGATTGTGGACGCAAAGGCGCGTTGTCCGCGCACACGAGCGTGTGATCCAGGGCGCGCGATCAGTTCAACTGCGCCGGTCGCGCAGTGTCAATGGCGATGCCGCACAGTGCCTTCAGGACCGCGCCGCGGTCACTTCATCTTCTTCTTCACTTCGCCCGGCGTAAAGGTCGGAGCCGGTACGCAGACTCTGGACATACGTCAGGCTCGCAGCTTTGCGGGCAGGGCCAGCACTCATCCGACGACGGCTTGTCTTCCGGCTTTTTGGGCTTTCGCTTGTGAGGATGCTTGGGATTGAGCTTGAAAGGGGCACACGGCTTGTGCGGCTTGCGTGCCATCTCAAGCTCATGGATGCCGGCTTCTCCTCCGTTGCCGGCTTCGACGATCTTCGGCATCCAGACGGTATCGAAGATCGTTTGGCGCATGTCTGCGAGCGAGCGCCCGGCAACAATCTCGGCAAGCGAGGTTTCGAGCACGTTGCCAACCGGCCATTGCCTCGCCATGACGCACGGATAGACGACGCCGTCCGGCGCGATGCACAACTTGCCCAACCAGCAATGACCGCATAGACCTTCGAGCCACGCGGGTCGGGAGAGAATGTTCTCGCCGCGGCCGAACTCTCGAACTTGTGCGCTTTTGACATGGGTCACGCCAAGCGCCGTCAAAAATCGCTTGGTGCGCTTTATGTTCGCCCTATCTTGGTCGATCACGATCGTGGCCGCGCGCGTCTCGATGCCTCTGTCGATCAGCTTCTTGAGATTTCTGATCGTCCGGGCGTGGCTCGATTTCACCCTGGTGATGGCGTCGTGCGCCTCGGGCTCGTCGGAATAGACCGAGGTGGCAAAGCAAATCCCGTTGTCGGCAGCGTAGCGGATGGTGTCCTCGTCAAGCTGAGTGAGGTTGCTGAAGACCTCGATGAACTCAAGCCGATCGTGTTGGCCGTGACGAGAAGCTTCTGGAAGTCGCGATTGAGTTGCGGCTCTCCGCCGATGAATTGAACCTTGCGACAGCCGAGGTCGTAGGCTTGGCGCATGAGGCGCTCGTAGTCCTGCGTCGTTAAAACATCGCGATCGCCGCTATGCGGATGGGACCGGTGTAGCAATGCACGCATCGCAAATTGCAGCGGTTGGTCAGTTCGAGCCACAGAAAGTCGAGGGTTTGCGTTGCCGGTGAGTGAGCGGTTCGTCTGGAATCTAACCCTACGTCCACATGAGGTGCATGCATGACGGCCTCCAGGTTTAGGAGGCCAGGTAGCAGACTTTCAGCGGCCCGGCCGCGGTCAGCCGTGCGGGCTTTCCCGTGAGAGTCTCAGAATTTTGCCGTCGTCCTCATCGGTCAAGGCATAAACCGCGCCGTCAGGCCCTTGCACCACGTCGCGAATGCGGACGCCCATCGGGATGCGCTCCTCCCCCGTCACCGTCTCGCCGTCGAGTGTCAGCCGGATGATCGCCTCCGACGATAGACCGGCGATCAGGAGATTGCCCTTCCAGGCAGGAATGGCGTCGGACGTGTAGAAGGTGATGCCCGAGGGCGAGATCACCGGGGTCCAATGGTCGATGGCGTCGGCAAACTCAGGATGCGTCGGCGGGGCAGGGATGGCGCGGCCGTCATAATGCTTGCCCCAGCTCACCGCGGGCCAGCCGTAATTCGCACCCGCCGCCGGAATGTTGAGCTCGTCGCCGCCCATGGGGCCGAACTCGCTCTCCCAAAGCTTGTCGGTCTCGGGATGAACGGCGATGCCTTGGGGATTGCGGTGGCCGTAGGACCAGATCTCGGGCTTGGCGTCCTTCTGCCCGACAAAGGGATTTTCCTGCGGCACCGAGCCGTCGGGATTGATGCGCACGATCTTGCCGAGATGGTTGGAAAGGTCCTGGGCAGGCTCGAACTGAAAGCGCTCGCCGAGCGTGACGAACAGTTTGCCGTCGGGGGCGAAGACGAGCCTGCCGCCGAAATGGTAAGGTCCGTCGATCTTAGGCTGCTGCCGGAAGATCACCCGCACATCGTCGAGGCCGACGTCGCCGAGCTTGCCGCGCGCCACCGCTGTTCCGGCCCCGCCGTCGCCAGGTTCCGCATAAGCGAGATAGACCAGCCGGTTCGACGCAAAGGCGGGATCGAGCGCAACGTCAAAAAGTCCGCCCTGACCTTTTGCAAAGACTTGCGGAACGCCCATGAGCGGCTCGGATGTGCCGCCGTCGGACGTCACGATGCGAAGCCGTCCCGGCCGCTCGGTGACGAGCATGCGTCCGTCAGGCAGAAAGGCGAGGCCCCAGGGGTGATCGAGCCCGCCCGCAACCGTCTCGACCTTGATCGGCCCGACTTCGGTGTCGATCAGGGTGTCCTCGGCGAGGCTTGGCCCCGTCATCAGCATCAGCGCCGCCGCCAGAAAGCACGATTGCAACCGCCTGCTGCGAACCAAGCCGTCACGGCCTCGTTGCAATTCGTTGCCGATCATGTGTCTCCTCCGGCGGGCCGCATGGCGGTCCAACGCCGACGCTGCATGAGAAGTTCGCTCATCGTGAGCGTAGCGCGGGGCTGAGCGCGCCTAGAGCATCAGGAGCCGGCCGCAGTGGTCTGGAATAGCTTGACGAAGCTCTCAAGCTCGTCGGCTGCCGCGTCGGATACCGCCCACTACGTAATCCCGCCATCGCTCCAGGTGATGGCGAGATAACCATGCTCGGAATAGCTTTCGACGGATGCGGGTGCGCCTCGCGCGTTCGGCATCTCCGCGTCAGACTGATGAAATGCTTGCCGTGGCTGTAGACCAGCGACGCCACCGACTCCAGTCCCAAGACGTCGATCCTTGCCCCGGCCAGGGGAAAGCCTTGGGTGCCAAGATCGGCCACCGTCGGCGCAAAAGCGAGCTTACCGTTGAAGGGTTTGACCGTGTGGTGGTCTGACGAGGCGACGTCCGTCGGCTGTGGCGCCATCAATGCGCGAATGTGGGCGGAGACGACCGCGTAAGCAACATCCTCTCCGGGCCGATTATTGAGCAGGCCGACGCTCATCGTCCCGGCGAGCACGGCACCGATCAGGAACGACGCTGCCATGCGCCACGAAAGCCACTCACCCGGCCCACGCGGGCTGAGCTTGGCTATGATGCGGCGACGGAGGTGCGGGGACGGCACATCTTCGCCCAGGTCGGAACGGAGCGTGTCGCGCAGCGCCCGCCGCGCTTTGACCTGGTCGCTCAATGCAGGTTCGGCGCCCAGGCGCCGTTCGAAGCGCACGGCCTCCACGGGGTCGAGCTCGCCATCGACATACGCATTCAGGAGAAACTCGTCCTGCTCGGACACGTTCACGCCGCGCCTCCCTGCATTGCCGCGATCAGCAGCCGCCGCGCCCGCGCCAGCCGCGACATCACCGTGCCGATCGGCACCTGGGCTATCTCGGCGATGGCGCGGTAGTCGAGTTCATGGATCTCTCTCAGCACGAGCACTTCGCGAAAAAGAGCCGGCAACGAGGCCATGGCCGTCCTCACCGGTGCGGCCTCCGTTTTGGCGATCAGTGCCGCCTCCGGTGTTCGCGGACCTTCGCTTGCAGCGGTTTGTTCGATCCGCTCCTGCGCGCTGGAGTCGAGGTCCTCCGTCAGCACGAGCGCCGAGGGCCGGTTCTTGGCAAGCCAGCTGTAGCTCGTGTTGCGCACGATGGTCAGCACCCACGCTCGCGGGTGTGCCCGCCGCTGAACCCGCGAATGCTTTTGAAGGCACGCATGGAAGCCTCCTGCACGATGTCTTCGGCGTCGGCGCGGCTGAACGGCAAGCCAGCGGGCGAGGCGGAAGGCATCGACGAGGTGCGGCAGGAACACCTCGGCGAATCGGGCCTGATCATTTGCGTCGTCCACATTCACGCCATTCGAAGTTTGTCCCCTCCCAGTCTAGCGGCATTCACGGCGTGACGACGATTTTTCCCACATGCGCGGGTGGATGGCGCAGAAAACGTGTCGCCAGTGTCGAGTGCGCCGGAGTGAAACCGGTTATCGATCTCCTTGATCACATGGGCGATGTCGTCGTCATTGATCCAAGTGACAGTGGTGCCCACCGGGACGGTGAAGGTTACCGGGTCGAAAGTGAAGTTGGCAATCTTCACCTGCGTCTCGGCGGCGAACGCCTCTGCGTTGCTCAGCAGCACGGCCAAGCCGGCGAGCAGTGCCGCCGCTCGACTTAAACGCGATCTGGTCATGGTTTCCAGCTCAGGCAGCCAGCGGCGTGTCGGTGATGACGAGCGGCTTGTCGCCCGTGCGCACCTCCACGCTGGCGATGCCGAGCACCGAGCGAAGCTGCTCGCCGGGCACCGACATTGGGCCCGGCGAAGGCGCAGTTCCCGGTGCCGGCTGCGGGAACGCCGTGGAGCGTGCCGTGTGGAAGGTCATGTTGCCTTCCACTTTCTGCACGATCTGGTGAATGTGGCCGTTTAGCACCGTGACCGAGCCGAACCGCTTGAGCAAGGTAAGCGCCTGCAAGCCATCGTCGGCCCCCAACCCCAATCAGCATAGACCGTCCACAGGGGGATATGGGCGAAGACCACGATGCGGGTGGAATCCGATTTGTCCTTGAGGTCGTCGGCGAGCCAGGCCAGCTGCTCGCTTCCTAGCCGTCCAAGACCGCCGGCCTTGCGGTCGATTACATTGACGAGGCCGACGAAATGCACGCCGTGGTCGTCGAAGCTGTACCAGCCCGAGCCCTTGGTGCCCTTGCCATAGCGGGCGAGATAAGCCTTGCCCAGGCCCTCGTCCACGAAGTCGTGCTCGCCATAATGCACGTCGAGCTTGGCCTCGCCGATGACTTGATCGGCATTGTCGAACTCGTCGGGCTTGGAAAGATGGGTGATGTCGCCGGTATGAATCATGAAGGCCGGCTTGGTCGTCACCGCCTTCACCTTGGCGATGGCCTCGCGCAGCGTGCCGAGTGCATCCGGGTTAGCCGGCTCGCTGAAGCCGATATGGCTGTCGCTGATCTGCAGGAAGGTGAAGCCCGCCGATTCCGCGGCCAAAGCGTCGCCGAGCAGGCCTAAGGATTTCGGTACACCGCCGGACAGCGTCCACAACACCCCGGTCCCCGCCCAGATCATACATTAGAGCGCGCCCCTTCGGCTTACGCCCGCCTCGTCGGCTTTCCGCCTCCGCTCGTCACTCATCATTGTCTCCTTCGCTCGTGGGCTTGCGCGCCCGGCAATAAGGAGACTGGCGTCGGAGACGATTTATTCCCGCGAACGGCACTATTTTTTTGAGCAATCAGTCCCGCATCAGCGCGGCGAGCCGTTGCGGCCTAGCCCCGCGCGGCCTTGACCCTTAAGCCCGGGGCAGGGCGCTCGAGCACGACCTCGCGGCGGAAGCGGTAAAGCCGGGCCGGCCGTCCGCCGGTCGCGGTCGAGACATTGCCCGTGGCCTCGACCAGTCCGCCCTTCTCGACGAGCCTCCGGAAGTTCTGCTTGTGCAGAAGCGTGCCGGAGATGGCCTCGACCGTCTTCTGCAGGTCGTAAAGGGTGAACTCAGGCGGCAACAGCTCGAACACTACGGGGCGGTATTTCAACTTGCCGCGCAGGCGCCCAAGCGCCGTGGCGAGGATGCGGCGATGGTCGAAGGCCATCGGCCGGCCGAGTTCGGGCAGCTCGGGCCATTGGGCTGCGGCGGGGCGCTCGTCGCGCAGAGCCTCGGCCACGAGCCCCACCTCGTAGAGAAGCTCGTAGCGCTCGAGCACCTTTTCCTCGTCCCATTCCGCGCCGATCCCGAAGCCGATCCTGAGACGCTCCTGGCGCCTTAGCGCTCGGGCCGGCTCATCGGGGAGCGGCGGCCGCTCGGCCCAGGCTTTGAGCCGCGGCTCGATGTCCTTCGACAGAATTTCGGGTTTGCCCCGGCGCCAGTCCTCCCAGGGGAAG
>DASYIU010000290.1:0-7176 GCA_035997285.1 Methyloceanibacter sp.
GCTCGGTGGCTTCGGCGGTTTCGGTGCCTTCGGCCTTCGCGGCGCGACGCGTTTCACCTCAGGCGATTGTGCCGGCAAGCGCGGGCATTGCCGCTGACGGCATCGGCGCGGGCGGCATCGCCACTTTTGGCTTCGACACAGGCGGCGTGACGCCCATCACTGCCGCTCCACGCCGCCATCCGCCGGCTTGATCCAGTCGGCCGGCACATAGATCAGCGCGCCGCCGATCGGCACCGGAGCCGACGGAACGAACACGGCGATGTATTTGTGCTCCCCAACCATGACCGGCTCGGGCGACGGCATCAGGCCGAGAACCGCAGCACCCCCTTCCCGCCGAAGAAGCACCACACTGGCCGCATGCTTTTGAGGTTGTCGTCTCCGCCGCGATCGACGATGGCCACGAAGCGCTTCGACAGGTCGCAGACATTGGAGATGATCGGGATGTGCATCATCAGCCAATCGAGGCCACTTTCCACCAAGGGCCTGAGCCGGGTTTCCACGATCCGTCCGAGGGCGAAGATGCAGCCGACGATGATGAGGAAGCCGAGGAAATAGGCGGCCGTCGCCGAGGAGACGAGGTTCAGGCCCAACAATACGATGAGCCGGCCCACCATGCTGTCGGGTCCGGCATAACCCCGAACGAGCTGCGCCACCCAGACAGTCACGATCACGGTGACGAGGATGGGAGCAGCGCGAGCAGCCCCGCGCGAAAAATGCCTGCAATCCTGCCCAAATTGAGCCCCGCGATTGAGCCCTCAGCAGTCTAGCGCTGCCTCAATCGTTAACCTTAACCATTTTCCTAACATTGTCGGGACTCTTTCCTCGGGGCGTAAAGCGTGCGATCTGTGATGGGTTCCCTCCCCGTCACAGGTTCCCCCGAAGGAACCCGAAGAAGCCCCGACTCCCCCGTGCGGGGCTTCTTCATGTCTGGCTTGTTAGCTTGCGCGCTAGGCGACGCGCTTCAGCGTGTCGGCGGCGGCCACCTGGCGCAGGAAGTTCTCCACCGTATGGCGGAGCTGCTCGGCCTGGCGCCCGAGATCGCGCGAGACCTGGAGCATCTGCGTCGCCGATTGGCTCGTCTCCTCGACGGCCTTGGTCACGCCCGGCATATGCGCCACCACGTCCTCGGTGCCACGTGCGGCTTGGCGCACGCTGTGCGAGATCTCGGAGGTTGCCGCCGATTGTTGCTGCACGGCGCCGGCGATCTCCTGGGTGTTCTTGTTCACCTCGGTCATGGTGATGACGATCGATTGCATCGCCTCCACGGCGCCATGGGTCGAGTTTTGGATGGCGGCGATTTGCTGCTTGATGTCGTCGGTTGCCTTGGCGGTCTGGTCGGCGAGCGTCTTCACCTCGCTTGCCACCACGGCAAAGCCCCTGCCCGCCTCGCCGGCGCGCGCGGCCTCGATGGTGGCGTTGAGCGCCAGCAGATTGGTCTGGGCCGCCACGTCCTGGATCAGGCTCACCACGTCGCCGATTCTCTGGGTGGCCGTGGCGAGGCTTTCGACCTTGAGATTGGCGGTGCGTGCATTCTCGGTGACCTGGTTCACGATGCGGCTCGCGGTCGAGACCCGCGTGCCGATCTCGCCCACCGATACGGCAAGCTCCTCGGCGGTCGCGGCAACGGTCTGGACATTGGCCGAGGCCTCGTCGGAGGCCGAGGCGACCACACCGACCCGCTCGTTGGTGTCGCTCGCCACGGTGGACAGCGCCCGCGCCGTCTCGTCCATGGTCCGCGCGCTGTCGGCAAAGGCGCCGAGGATGCCGGCGATGGAGCTGCGGAACTGGTGGATGAGCTCCTCGGTCCGCTGTTGCGAGGCAAGTCGCCCCTGAATCTGGCTGTCCTGCTCGCTCTTGTGGCTCTCGCTCCACTTGATGGCATCGGCCTGGAAAGCTTTGAGCGCCTTGGCAATGTCGCCGATCTCGTCGGCGCGCGCGGCATGCGGGACGATGCCGTCTATGTCCCACTTGGTGAAGCGCAGGATGACGCCGTTGAGGTCGGCGAGCGGCTGGGCGACGATGCCCCCGAACATATAGCCGATGCCCGCGGCGAGCGCTCCGGCGATGATCATGGAGAGCAGCGCTGCGAGTAAGGGGCTCGGAACCATGGCCGCGAGCGTCACCGACACGAGCACGGCCATCAGCGCAGTGGCAGCAAAAGCGAGCGTGATCTTCAAGCGCAGAACCATCTGAAATCTCTCAAATCTTGCGAAGCGCTGACGGGGCCCAAGTTCGATCGCCGCCCCTCGAAAAGGCGACTCTCGAATGGGAATGTGTGCGCGTAAGCCTCTCTGTTTGTGGTTAAAACTCTGTTAGGACCGCCTGCTTGTTGGGCGCGCGCGCAAGAAAAATGCAAAAATGCCGGGTCGGCTAGCGGGGGCCGCGGTCGGCAGGCCGGGCTTAGCGGAGCGAAGCTGCGATGTTGCCGCCATCCACGGTCTCGATGTGCCCCGTGGTTTTGCGCGCCTTGGCGAGCGCCACGAAGGCCTGCGCCACGTCATCGGCCAAGACTTCCCTGTGCAGGAGGTTGCCGCTCATATAGTCCGCTTCCGACACGCCCCGCGCTTTGGCCCGGGCCGCAATCATGGCGTCGGTCAGGAGCCCGCTCCTGACGCGGTCGGCGTTGACGCCGTTCGATCTGATGCCGTCGGCGCCGTAGTCGAGAGCATATTGGCGCATGAGCAGCATGGCGGCGGCCTTGGGCAACCCATAGGGCCCGAAATTGGCGCCGGGGTTCACCGCCTGCTTCGACAGGTTGAACAGCAGCACACCACCGGTGCCCTGCTTCAGCATGATGCGCACCGCCTCCTGCGCCACCGTCTGATGGGCGAAGAAATTGAGCTCGAAGCTTTGCCGGAGCAGCGCGTCCGAGACCTCGCCGATACGCCCCTGCCAAGCCGCGCCCGCATTCGACACAACGATGTCGACGCCCCCGAAGCGCTCGGCGACTGCAGCGAAGGCGGCTTTCACTTGCTCGGGCTTGGTCACGTCGCATTCGATCCCGAGCCCTTTGATGGAAGCGGCGGCCTTCTTCGCCGCCTCGCCGTCGATATCGAGCACGGCGACCGCAGCACCGTCGGCGGCCAGCGCCTTGGCCGTCGCGGCACCGATGGCGCCAGCGCCCGTCACCAAGGCGATCAGCCCGGTGAGCGGCTTCATCACCGCGCCTTTCAGCTTCGCCTGCTCCAAGCTCCAATATTCGAGTGCGAACAGATCGCTCTCGGGCAGCGGCTCGTAGCGGCCGATGGCCTCGGCATCGGTGACCACCTTGACCGTGTTCTCGGCGAGGTCGGCGGCGATGCTCGCATCCTTCGCGCTGCGTCCTAGGCCGAACAAGCCGACGCCGGGCACCAGCACGACTCTCGGGCTGGCATCGAGCTTGGATTTGACCCCTCCCACGGCTGCATTCTCGCGCGTGAAATAGGCATCGTAAGCGGCGACGAACCTCTCCACCGCCTCACGTACAGCGCCGGCGAAATCATCGAGCCTGCCGACCTCGGGCTGCGGCAGCACGAGCGGTCGGTTCTTGGTGCGAATGATGTGATCTGGCGTCACCACGCCGCGCTGGCTGTAGGAGGCGAGCTCTGCGCCGTTCACATAGGCGAGGATCTCGGGCGCGGTGCGGAAGTCGGCGATGAAGCGCATGGGCTCGGCGCCGTTGTTTAGGGCACAGGCACCGCGGATGATGGGCGCGATCTCTGCGGCGGACGCCGTGGCACTCGCCAAGGCCCGCGCCGGAAAGACGATGGGCCGGCCTTGCCGCAAGCGGCTCTCGGCCAGCGACACCATCTCGATCATGCGCTCATAGGCCTCCCGCGCGGTCTCGCCGAAGGTGAAGATGCCGTGCTTGTGCAGGATCAGGCCTTTGGCTTTCGGGTTGTGCTCGAACACATCTGCCGCCGCCTTAGCCAGACCGAAGCCCGGCGCGATATAGGGCACGATCCCCATGCGCCCGTCATAGACCTCCCGCGCGAGCGCTTCGCCGTCGGGCTGATCGACCAGGCTGAGCACCGAAGCGGCGTGCGTGTGGTCCACGAATTTATGCGGCAGGAAGGCATGCAACAGCGTCTCCACCGATGGGTTGGGCGCCGCCGAATCGAGCAGGTTCAGCCGCTGGACGTTGACCATGGCCTCGTCGGAAAGCGCCGCGAGCGCGCGGAGCTTGCGGAGCGGATCGAGCTTCACTGAAGGCAAGCCCCAGGGCTCGATGTCGGCCATGTCGGCGCCCGAGCCCTTGACCGCGATGACCGCGTGCTCCTGCCCGAGATCGTCACGGGCCCGCGTCTTCACCGACGTGTTGCCGCCGCCGTGCAGCACGAGCAGCGGATCGCGGCCCAACAGGCGCGTGGTGTAGACCCGAAGCGCGATGTCGGCGCCAACCCCCTTGGCGCCATAGGCGGCGACGGCCTCGTCCGCGGCTCTATCGTTCCATTGGCTTTTCATGGCGCGCGTTGTTGCAAGTTTCGTCTGCCCCGGCAAGTGCCCCCTGCAGCTCGAGCCCCGGGGCCCCGATTCCGCCACGGTCCTATACCGATTTGCAACATATTCGCCTGTATTCTCTGGAGGTTAAGGGGCTTCGTGTCACGAGGGAGTTAAGTGGAAAAGTTCCGCAATCGTTACCGGCCCGAGCTACACTATATGCGTGGGCCGGGCCCAAAATGGCGTGAGAAACATGCCGCAGCGCTACTCGCTGCTGCGAGCGCGCAGCATGAGGTGAAATTCACCGCGCGGCCAGCCCAGGCGAAGCGTGGGTGGCCTCTTGCCACCTTGATCGTCCCGGTCGCCGCGGCAGCTTTGCTCGGCTTCGTGGCTGTGCTCGCGCTGGCGTAGAGCGTGGCGGCTAGTTCCGCGCTTGTTTCCCGCCGTCGCGGATCACCACCAGGCGGTCGGTGCCGGATTCGGCGCCCCAGGCTTCACCGGGGCGGCCGGCCATCTGGCGCACAGCGGCGTCAGTCTCGTCGCTCGGGAAGCTCTCGAAGCTCTCCGTCTCTGGATCGAATCTGAGAACGGCGTTGGCGGCGAAATCGCTCACCCAGACCTTGTCCTTGCCGTCGACATAGACCGCGTAAGCGTGCGGTTCGTCACCCGGCAGCTTGTAGACTTTCCAGTCCTTCGCCGTCGGATCGTAGACGCTGAGATTGCCGGCGTTCCATTCGCTCACCCAGAGCCGCCCCTTTGAGTCCGACCAGACGCGGCGCGTGCCCGCACCTCTTGCCTTGGGCTCGATTACGATGGTCTCGCCGGTCTCAAGATCGGGCTTGCCGAGGAAAGAGCCCGCGAGCGAGACATAGTAGATCGCGCCCTCAGGTGTTGCCGTGATGCCGTAAGGCCCAGGCCCTTTTGGGGCATCCCACACGGTTATGTCGCCGGTTTTCGGATCGAGGCGACCATAGATGCCGCTCTGCCCGGTGAACCAGATGCGGCCCTTGCCGTCGAAGGCCGCGGTGTTGAGATTGGCGTCGGCGCGCTCCTTCGGGAGTGGCCAGGTCTTCACCTCTTTGGTCGTGGGATCGACGCGGAGAATCGCATTCAGTCCGCTATCGGTGACCCACGCCGCGCCGTCGGACCCGACAATGACGCCGTGCGGCGCCGAGCCTTCGCCGAGCTTGATGCGCTCCACCTGTCCCGACTTCGGGTCAAGGCGCCCGAGAACACCGGCACGCTGGCCCGTGTACCAGACGCTCCCGTCGGGTGCGGGCGCCACGTCATGCGGGTGGTCACCCGCCATCACCTCGAAATATTTGACCTCCGTCGCACCAGCAGCCCCCGCCAGCATGACCAGCGACATGCAGAGAAGGGCGAGTGCGGATCGTCCCGGTGGCATCTCGCTAAGCTAGTGTTTCAAAGTGAAGATAGGAAGGGCTGCCCTAGGCGAGCAAAACGTGCCGTGCCCGCAAATTGCCGAGTGGGCAACGATACTGGCGTGGCCCACTCGCGGGAACAAAGCCGTGGCGAAACCAGCAGAAAGCGTCGCCGCCGGGGCGATGAGGAACGGCTCGCCGAGCCGCCGCCCGGCGAGCGAATGCCGGCGTCCTCACGCGGCCTGACCTTTGCGATGCTCGGAATAGAGGGTGGTGAGCCCGTCGCGGGTGGCGGGGGTCACGCCGCGCTCGGTGATGAATCCAGTGACCAGCCGTGCCGGTGTGACATCGAAGCCGTAATTGGCGGCCGGGCTTCCCTCCGGCGCAATCAGAACGGTCGCAACCCGGCCGTCGTCGAGCCGCCCCGTCATGCGCGTGACCTCGGCCGCATCGCGCTCCTCGATGGGGATGGCATTGCCGTCCTCCAGGCTCCAGTCGATGGTGGAATAAGGCAGCGCCACGAGGAAGGGGATGTCGTTGTCGCGCGCGGCGAGCGCCTTGAGGTAAGTGCCGATCTTGTTGGCGACGTCGCCGGTGGCCGTGGTGCGGTCGGTGCCGACGATGCAGAGATCGACCAGCTTCTTCTGCATGAGATGCCCGCCGGCATTGTCGGCGATGATGGTGTGTGGCACGCCATGCGCGCCGAGCTCGAAGGCCGTGAGCGAAGCGCCCTGATTGCGCGGCCGCGTCTCGTCCACCCAGACATGGACTTCGATGCCCTCGTCGTGGGCGCGGTAGATGGGAGCGAGCGCCGTGCCCCAATCGACTGTCGCGAGCCAGCCGGCATTGCAATGAGTGAGGATGTTGACCCGTTTGCCGTTCTTCTTCTCGGAATGTGCCCGGATCAGCCCGAGCCCATGCTCGCCGATCTTGCGGTTGGTCTCCACGTCCTCGTCACAGATCTCGGCGGCGCGGGCGTAAGCCGCGGCAACGCGCTTGTCGCGCGGCTGGTTGCGGATCGCTTTCCGCATCTCATCGAGCGCCCAGCGGAGATTGACGGCGGTGGGGCGCGTTGCGGCAAGCGTCGCGCAGGCGCGGTCGAACCCCTCGTCTGAAGCGTCGTGGCGGAGAGCGAGCGCCACCCCATAAGCGGCCGTCGCCCCGATCAGAGGCGCGCCCCTGACCTGCATGGATTGAATGGCACGGGCCGCATCGGCGAGCGTGCGTAACGCCGCCGTCTCGAAGGCGAAGGGCAGCTTGGTCTGGTCGATGATCTCGACCGTCGAGCCGTCATCGTTGAGCCAGATGGTGCGGTAGTGCTTGCCGTTGATATTCATGGGCGATCCCGATTTCGCGGCCTCAGTCCCCTTCGAAG
>DASYIU010000291.1:0-2414 GCA_035997285.1 Methyloceanibacter sp.
TTGCTTGCTGGGGCGAGCGGCACCGCCGTTCGTAGGCCTGCAAAGAGGCAGGCCCATGGCGCGGGCGTCTTGCGCCGACTGCCCTGCATCCGTAAGTAAGCTGGGGAGCTGCCATGACCGTCGTGCTCGACGCTACCAACAGACCGCGCCATCCGGAGAAAGCCCAGCGCCCCGACGTGGCGGCGCTGAAAAAACCCGACTGGATCAGGGTAAGGGCGCCCATATCCAGGGGTTATGGCGACACCCGAGAGATCGTACGCGCGAACGGCTTGCACACGGTGTGCGAAGAGGCGGGCTGTCCCAATATCGGTGAGTGCTGGGACAAGCGGCACGCGACCTTCATGGTCATGGGGGATACCTGCACCCGTGCCTGCGCCTTCTGCAACGTCAAGACCGGACTGCCTGGCCCGCTCGATACTGGCGAGCCGTCGCGGGTCGCCGACGCAACCGCAAAGCTCCGCCTCAAGCACGTGGTGGTCACTTCGGTTGACCGCGACGATCTCGACGACGGCGGTGGCGGGCACTTTGCTGCCGTTATTCGCGCGATCCGGGCGCAATGCCCGTCGACGACAATCGAGGTGCTCACGCCCGATTTTCTGCGCAAGACGGGCGCGGTCGAGATGGTGGTCGCGGCAAAGCCGGACGTCTTCAACCACAACCTCGAAACCGTGCCGTCGAAATATCTCACGGTGCGGCCGGGCGCGCGCTACTTCGCCTCGATCCGCCTGCTGCAGCGGGCCAAGGAGATCGACCCCACGATATTCACCAAGTCGGGCATCATGGTCGGCCTGGGCGAGGCGCGGAATGAACTTCTCCAGGTCATGGATGATCTGCGCGCCGCGGATGTCGACTTCCTCACGATCGGTCAGTACCTGCAGCCGACCCGCAAGCACCATGCGGTCGAACGATATGTGCACCCCGACGAGTTCAAGGCCTACGAGACCATCGCCTATGCCAAGGGCTTTCTGATGGTCTCCTCGTCCCCGCTCACGCGCTCCTCGCATCACGCAGGCGAGGATTTTGCGCGGTTGAAGGCGGCGCGGGAGGCTAGGCTTGGTGGCGTCTGAAGACCCGGGGCGCCTGCTCATGGTGATCGCTTGCGGAGGATCCGGCAAAGCCGCCGGAGTCGATTGATGCCGCAATTCTCTACCAAGCGTCACGTGCGGCATTCGGCCGCCCACATGTTCGACCTGGTTGCGGACGTGGAGCGCTATTCGGAATTCGTACCACTGTGCCGCTCGCTCAAGGTACGTCAGCGTATTCCCGAGCCGGAAGGCGTCGAGATCTTGGTCGCGGACATGACGGTTGCCTACAAGTTCATCCACGAGACCTTCACCAGCCGGGTCACGCTCGACCGACCCAACCTTCAGATCCTGGTCGAGTATCTCGACGGGCCATTCAGCAGGCTGGAAAACCGCTGGGCCTTTCACGCGACCGGCGATCACGCCTGCGACGTCGAGTTTTTCATCTCGTATGATTTCAAGAGCCGGACGTTGGGTCTGCTCATGGGGACGATGTTCGACGCGGCCTTCCGCCGTTTCTCCGCGGCCTTCGAGCGGCGCGCCGACGTGGTCTATGCGAAGTGAGCCGCGACTGACGCGTCGGTCATCGCCAACTTGCCGTGGGAGAAATCGGACTCGACCTGCCGCTCATCTTTGTGGCGCAACGCACGCTTCAGTTGCGGCGAGTTCGCCCAGCATCGCGAGCGCCTCTATCACCGAGGCGCGGCGCACTTGCGCGCGGCCAATGTCGCCGTAATTGCGCTCGTGCGCGATCAGTCGGCCGCTTCGAGATGCGGCGGCAAAATGCACGAGCCCGACGGGCTTGCCAGGTACCGCGCCTCCCGGTCCGGCGATCCCGGTGATCGAAACGGTGAGGTGGACCGGCGCGTGCGTCAGTGCGCCCTTGGCCATGGCTTCCGCGGTCTGGCGGCTGACGGCCCCGTGACTTGCAAGCGTGGTTGGCGAGACGCCAACCATCGCCTGCTTGGCTTCATTGCTGTAGGTGACGAAGCCACGCTCGAACACGTCGGAGGAGCCGGCGATCTCGGTAAGGGTCGCCGCCAAGAGTCCCCCGGTACACGATTCGGCGGCGGCGATCTTAAGTCCCTTCGTTCGACACAGATCGAGCAGCGTTCGTGCCTCCTCGACCAGCTTCTGATCCATCTAATCGCTCCACGGCAGACGGACAGTCGCGTTGGCGAACGCGGCCATGCCTTCGCCGCGACCGGTGAAGCCCATTTTTTCGCTCGTCGTCGCCTTTACGCCCACCCGCTCGATGGGGATGCCGGCAAGCTCGGCGATGCGGGTACGCATCTGATCCCGGTGGGGGCCGATCCGCGGAGCCTCACAGACGATGGTGACGTCGATATGGGCGATGCGCCCCCCGCGCGCGCGAACCCGGTCGACCGCGAA
>DASYIU010000292.1:0-3046 GCA_035997285.1 Methyloceanibacter sp.
TGATCGACGCCCGCCACGGCATCAAGCCTAACGATGAGGAAACCATGACGGCGATGGACGAGGCGGCGGTCCCCTACCAGGTGGTGCTGACCAAGGTCGACAAGCCCAAAGCCTCCGAGCTCGAGGCGACCAAAGCCAAGGTAGCCGAAGCCCTAACCAAGCACGTAGCGGCTTATCCGGTCGTGCTCACCACCTCTGCCTGCATGGGCTCGGGCATCCCCGAGCTGCGCGCCGCGGTGGCCTTGCTCGCACCAAACGGCGTTGTGCCTTGAGCCATAGCGCCGCTATAAGGCCATTGTGGCCAAGAGCAAATCATCCCCGGTAAAGTCCAAGGACAGCGTGGCGCCCAAAGCGACCCGGGCGCGGAGCGCTGAGGTGATAGCCTCGGTGCATGCCAAGGCCAAAGTGCTGTCTGAGGCGCTCCCCTTCATGCAGCGCTACGACAGCACCACTGTGGTGGTGAAATATGGCGGCCACGCCATGGGCGACCCTGCGCTCGCCGCCGACTTTGCCCGCGATATCGTGCTCATCAAGCAGGCCGGCGTGAACCCCATCGTGGTGCATGGCGGCGGCCCGCAGATCGGCTCCCTGCTCGAACGGCTCAATATCAGGAGCGAATTCAAGGGAGGCTTGCGCGTCACCGACCGGGAGACCGTCGAGGTGGTCGAGATGGTGCTGGCCGGCTCCGTCAACAAGGAGATCGTCACCGCCATCAACGCCCAAGGCGGGAAGGCGGTCGGCATCTCGGGCAAGGACGCCAATCTGATGCGGGCGAGGCGGCTCGAGCGCCGCTGGACCGATCCCGACTCAAACATCGAGGAGATCCTGGATCTCGGCTTCGTCGGCGATCCGTCCTCCGTCGATCCCCATATCATCGACGTGATCATCCATTCCGACCTGATCCCGGTGGTGGCGCCGATCGGGGTCGGGCCTCACGGCGAGACGCTCAACATCAATGCCGACACTTTCGCCGCCGCGCTCGCCTCCGCCATGAAGGCGAAGCGGCTGTTGCTCTTGACCGATGTCGAGGGCGTGCTCGACAAAGAGGGCAATCTGATCAAGTCGCTGACGACGGCCGAGGCCGAGGCCCTGATCGAGGATGGCACGATCTCAGGCGGCATGATCCCCAAGATCGAGAGCTGCATGGATGTCATCGCCGAAGGTGTCGAAGGCGTGGTGATCATCAACGGCCGCGTGCCTCACGCGGTCCTACTCGAGCTGTTCACCGAGCATGGCGCGGGCACCTTGATTGAGCGGCAGAGACGGAAGAGTTCCGCGAAGGAGCCGCGATGATCGAAAGGCCCGGCGGTTTCGATCATGTCGAGGCGTGGGTGTTCGATCTCGACAACACGCTCTACCCCGCCGACTGCAATCTCTTCGCCCAGATCGACCGGCGCATGGGCGAGTTCATCGCCAACAGCTTCGGCATCCCGCTCGAAGAGGCGCAAACTTTACGCGAGACCTATTACTACGAGCACGGCACCACCCTTGCCGGGTTGGTGCGGCTGCACGGCGTATCACCACACGCCTTCCTCGACTATGTCCACGACATCGACCTCGGCGCAGTGGCCGCCTCGCCTGAGCTCGCGGCGGCGATGGACGGGCTGCCGGGACGGAAATTCGTCTTCACCAACGGCTCGCGCAAGCATGCGGAGGCCGTGGCGGCGCGGCTCGGCGTGCTCGACCGCTTCGAGGACATCTTCGACATTCATGCACTGGAGTACATTCACCCGAAGCCTTCGCGCGAGGCCTATGAGCGCTTCGTCAAGGCCCATGGCGTCGTCCCGCACCACGCCGCCATGTTCGACGATCTGCCGCATAATCTCGAGACCGCGCATATGCTCGGCATGACGACGGTGCTGGTGGACGGGGTGACCGATCACCCCGAGCATCAGGCGATCGCCGGCTGGACCGAGCTTCCCGCCCACATCCACCACCGGACCGATGCGCTCGCGCCTTTCCTTGCCGCCATCGGGGCGGCGCTCGCCCAAGAGAAAGACCGCTCTTCACCGGCGCCGCTGCAAGTGCAATTCTGCCTCACCTGACGGGCCCCGCCATGAGCCACGATCACCTCAAGACTTTCATCGACAGCGCCTACGAGCATGCGGTCGAGATCACGCCCGAAACCAAGGGCGTTGTGCGCGACGCGGTGGAGGAGGTGCTCGATCTCCTCGACAAAGGCGAGCTCAGAGTCGCCGAGAAGCGCGAGGGCGCCTGGATAGTGAATCAATGGCTGAAGAAGGCGATCCTGCTCTCCTTCCGCCTGCACGAGCCGCACAAAATGGAGGGCGGTGCCGACGGCGGAGCTTGGTGGGACAAGGTGCCCACCAAATTCGCCAAGTGGAAGGTCAAGGACTTCAAGCAGGCGGGCTTCCGCGTGGTACCCGGCGCCGTGGTGCGCCGCTCGGCCTATATCGCGCCCGGAGTAGTGCTGATGCCCTCCTTCGTCAACCTCGGCGCTCGGGTCGAGACCGGCACCATGATCGACACCTGGGCCACGGTCGGCTCCTGCGCGCAGATCGGCAAGAACGTGCATCTGTCGGGCGGCACCGGCATCGGCGGCGTGCTCGAGCCGCTGCAGGCGAACCCAGTGATCATCGAGGACAATTGCTTCATCGGCGCCCGCGCCGAGGTGGCCGAAGGGGTGATCGTGGGCGAGGGCGCGGTGCTCTCCATGGGCGTCTATCTCGGCCAGTCCACGCGCATCGTGAACCGCATGACCGGAGAGGTGATCCAGGGCCGCGTGCCGCCTTATTCCGTCGTCGTGTCGGGCACGATGCCCGGCCGTGCGCTTCCCGACGGATCGCCGGGTCCGTCGCTCTATTGCGCCGTCATCGTGAAGACCGTGGACGAGCGCACGCGCACCAAGACCTCGATCAACGAGCTGCTCAGGGATTGAGGCGGGAGGGGGCGATGAGCTGGACGCAGCTGCTCTTCAGCTTCAAAGGCTAAGGCGTTTCCAGGGGCCCCTCGCCCACGGCTCGCACATCCCCCCTTTCGCAACACCGCCCTTCGGCCTTACAAGATACGGGCCAGCCTGAGCTTG
>DASYIU010000293.1:0-8813 GCA_035997285.1 Methyloceanibacter sp.
GATCGGCCATTTGGAGAAGGGCCTCTATGCGCAGGGCCCTGGCGCGCGCACGCAGGCCCTTGCGATTGCTTCGCTGTGCATTGGCGGGATGGTCGTGGCACGCACGGTCGACGATCCTGATCTCGCGCAAGAGATCAGGGAAGCCGCGAAAGCGCTGGCGTTGTCTTGCGGAGGCTGGGATGTACTACCAGCCGCGGCCGAATAGGCTTCCTTAGGGTGTCCTACCCTTCCGCGCTTCCATCAGCGCGACGAAGCGGGTGAAGAGGTAGTGGCTGTCTTGGGGCCCCGGCGAGGCCTCTGGATGGTATTGCACCGAGAACACGGGCTTGCCCTTGAGCTTCAGCCCGGCGTTGGAGCCGTCGAACAGCGAGACATGGGTCTCCTCGACGGAAGCGGGCAGGCTCGCGCGGTCCACGGCGAAGCCGTGATTCATCGAGGTGATCTCGACCTTCCCCGTGGTGAAGTCTTTGACCGGGTGGTTGGCGCCATGATGGCCCTGATGCATCTTGCCCGTGGTGCCGCCGAGAGCGAGCCCGAGCATCTGATGCCCGAGGCAGATGCCGAACACCGGAACGCCGGAGTCCACGAGCTTCCTGATCTCTGGCACCGCATAGACGCCGGTCGCCGCCGGGTCTCCCGGACCGTTGGACAGGAACACGCCGTCGGGCTTCCGCTCGAGAATCTCCTCAGCACTCGCCGTGGCGGGGACGATGGTGAGGCGGCAGCCTGCGGTGGCGAGCTCGCGCAGGATGTTGCGCTTAAGCCCATAGTCGATGGCGACCACATGGAAGCGCGGGTGCTCCTGCCGCCCGTAGCCCTCGCCCCACGCCCATTCGGTCTCCTCCCACGCGTAGCTCTGGCCTGAGGTCACGTCCTTGGCGAGGTCGAGCCCGATCATGCCGGGCCAAGCGGCAGCCTCGCGCTTCAGCGCGGCTAGATCGAAACTGCCGTCAGGGGCATGCGCGATCACCGCGTTGGGCATGCCCTTCTCGCGGATCAGCACGGTGAGCGCGCGGGTATCGACGCCGGTGATGACGATGATGCCGCGCGCTTTCAGCCAGTCGCCGAAATGTTGCCCGGCGCGCCAGCTCGACGGTGGCGTGATCGGCGCCCTGAGCACGCAGCCCCTCACGCCTGTCGCGGCAAGGCTCGCGGTCTCCATGTCCTCGCCATTGGTGCCGACATTGCCGATATGGGGAAAGGTGAAGGTGATGATCTGGCCGGCATAGGAGGGGTCGGTCAGGATCTCCTGGTAGCCGGTCGTCGCCGTGTTGAAGCAGACCTCGCCGACGGCGATGCCGGTCGCACCCGCGCCCTGGCCCTCGATGACGGTGCCATCGGCGAGAACCAGCAGTGCCGTGGGCGCTGCGTCCGCCCAATCGGGGGTCGCCCGCGCGCGCACATTTGCGGTCTCTGCGGCCAGAGTTTCACTCGTATCGTTCATTGGCTCTTACGGGCGGCGGTTCGCCGGACGCGGTTGCAAGGTCGGGTGCAAGCACTTTGAGGTCAAGGGCTAACGGCCCGAGGTCCTTAAACTCTTCAGGCCTTGCGCAACTCTTACGTCGGCGCGCACTCGGGGTCAATCCACAGGCAAAATATTTTCTTGTGAAAACAATAGGTTAGCGTGGCAGATTCCCTTGCCTGAGCCGACCCTGTCGATTACTTTGGAAGCTTCTTTCTGCAAAAACCCTCAAGCCCCGACTCCATGCGCGAGACCATCACCGCCGCCTTGAAGCATGCCACCAAGGCGCAAGACAAGCGCCGCATGTCGACGCTCAGGCTGGTCAGCGCGGCCATAAAGGATCGCGACATCGCCGCGCGCACCGCCGGCAAGGGCGAGGCGACCGACGCCGAGATGCTCGATCTCTTCGCCAAGATGATCAAGCAGCGCGAGGAGTCCGAGAAGATCTATGCCGACGCGGGCCGCGCCGAGCTCGCCAAGCAGGAGGGCGAGGAGATCGCCATCATCCGCGAGTTCCTCCCCAAGCAGCTCTCCGAGGCCGACATGCAGAAGGCCGTAGCGGACGCGATCGCGCAAGCGGGTGCGGCGAGCGTCAAGAACATGGGCAAGGTGATGGCGGCACTCAAAGCGAGCTATGCCGGCCAGATGGACTTCGCCAAGGCAAGCGCGCTGGTGAAGCAGAAGCTCGGCTAGAGACCAGCGTCATTCCGCTGTGAGGCGAGGCGACAGCCGCAAGCCTCCCGCGCGCGCTGCGATCAGAAATCCCAATCGACTCTTCGGATTTGGCCCGCGGCCATTTGTCTTGCACTGCAACATAGTTCTGTCACTGCGCGCCGATATTCAGTGTGCAGTGCAACACGGAGCGATTCGTGCTTGAGCCCAAAAAGGAGCCCAACGATGTTCTCTCGCTTTCAATTCTCAGCCCTGGCTGCCGCCGCCGCCCTTCTCGCGCTCGCCGTTGCCGGCACTCCGGCCAGCGCCGACCAGCCGATGACCAATCTCGGACCGGTCGGACCTCAGCAGCCCATCCTCGCCGTGATGGGCAATCAGCGCGTCATCGCCTTTTATGCGCCGGTGCGCGGAGAGTGCGCCGTGAACGCCGTCATGTGGAAGGACGCCGCCGCCGACGCCCCCGATGGGTCGACGCGCGTCCGCATGAGCCTGAGGCCTGGTCAAATGTTCCAGCTCGACGGTCCCCAGCGCCAGTCGATGAGCCTGCTCTGTGGCGCCGATGCTTCGACCCTTGCCGTCGTGGTTCCCGCCGAGCTGATCCTGACCGGCACACCCCCAAGCAATTAAGCGGTTTGCCCCTCCTTGCCGGCGTTCCGGCAAGACAATGGAATGCAACGCCCTCCCTCGCCTTGGGAGGGCGTTCATGCGCGTTGCGGCGAACAACTATTTGCGCTTGGCGCGCGCATTCTCCATGAAGTGGCGGAGCACGGCGTTGATGCGGGTCTGATAGCCGGCGCCCAGGCTCTTGAAATAAGTGAGCACGTCCTCATCGAGCCTGATTGAGATCGCCCCTTTGCGGCGCGGCATCACGAGGATCGCCTGCGACCAATCGAAATTCGCAGGATCGGACTCAGGATCCTGCCGGACACCTTCGTCGATTTGCTCCTTGCTCATCGCCTTCAGGCGGTCGAGGTCAGTTTTGCCCTTCCTTCGATCGCTGATGGACCGCTTCGTGATACGATCTTCGCTCATCGTGCCTCACTCGCCGTGCAGAAATTATGCGGCATCGCTCGCCTCGTCGCCTGCCGAGGCTTCGGCATCGCCCGGCCGGTATATACAGTTGTAGCTACTAACGCGTCAACCTCATTGTTCCTATTCTGTTCTATAGTGAATAGCGGTAATGACAGCAACAGACATGTGGCTTCGGGCGCCCACCTAGCGCTCACTCGCACCCATGAAGTTCTCCGATTCGTTCCTGGATGAGATCAGGGCGCGGCTGCCGGTGTCCCAAGTGGTCTCGCGCCGCGTGCCGCTGAAGCGCGCCGGCCGCGAATGGAAGGGACTGTCGCCCTTCAACCGCGAGAAGACGCCCTCCTTCACCGTGAACGACCAGAAGGGCTTCTATCACTGCTTCTCCTCCGGCAAGCATGGCGACGTCTTCACCTTCCTCATGGAGACGGAGGGCCTCTCCTTTCCGGAAGCCGTAGAGAAGCTCGCCGGCGAGGTGGGACTAGAGCTGCCGAAGCCCGACCCGCAATTCGAGCGCGTGGCCAAGGAGCGGCTCGGCCTGTTCGATGCTCTCGAGGCCGCGGCCCGGCTCTTCGAGGAAGAACTCATGACGGCAGAGGGACGCGAGCCGCTCGCCTATGCCGAGCGGCGGGGACTTTCGCGTGAGACGCTGAAGGAGTTCCGCGTCGGCTTTGCGCCCCAATCGCGAGACACTCTGAAGGGCGCGCTGCTGAAGAAGGGCTTCACCGAGGCGCAACTCTTGGAGGCGGGGCTCCTCATCAAGCCTGATGACGGCAGGGCCACCTACGACCGCTTCCGCAACCGCCTCACCATCCCCATTCTCGATGCCAAGTCCCGCGTCATCGCTTTCGGCGCCCGCGCGCTCGACGCCGCCGCCGAGCCCAAATATCTGAATTCGCCCGAGACCAAGCTCTTCGACAAGGGCTCGATGGTGTTCAATTTCGCCCGCGCCCGCAAGGCCGCCTTCGAGAAGGGCGAGCTCGTCGCGGTCGAAGGCTATATGGACGTGATCGCGCTTCACCAGGCGGGGTTCACCAACGCCGTCGCCACCCTCGGCACCGCCTTCACCGAGCGTCAGATGGAGCAGCTCTGGCTGCTCGCGCGCGAGCCCATCATCTGTTTCGACGGCGACCGGGCAGGGGAGGCGGCCGCGGCGCGCGCCATCGACCGCATGCTGCCCAATTTGCGCGAAGGCCATTCCTTCCGCTTCGCCTTCTTGCCCCATGGCTCTGACCCCGACGATCTGGTGCGGACGAAAGGGGCGGGCGCCTTTGCCGAATGCTTGGCGGCGGCGCGCCCACTCATAGACATCGTCTGGCTCCGGGAGATCAAAGCGCACGCCATCGACACGCCGGAACGCCGCGCCGCCTTTGAGGAGCGCCTCGAGCGCCTGCTGGCTGAGATCGGCAATGCGCGGGTCAAGGATCACTATCGCCGCGAGGTGAAGAGCCGGCTCTTTTCTCTCTGGCGCCAGAAGCCCGCGCGCGGCGGGAAGCAAGCGGCGAACGCGGCGTCCCGTCCGGGCACGGGCGGGGTGACGCCGATCCCCTCGTCATACGGATTTGCCACCACCATCACCCTCGCGCTGATCAATCACCCCTGGTTGCTCGACCGCTTTGCCGAGGAGGTGGCGAGCCTCGAGATCAGGGACAAGCCGCTTGCCGCGCTGCTGGGGGCGGTCACCCGCACCATTTTCGATGAGACAGCCGTCACGCGCGAGCGCCTGGCTGAGACCCTTGCGGCGAGCAGCCACGGCAAGCTTCTGGCGAAGCTCGCGCGCGAGAGCGCCTTCGCCCGCCTTGCGTTTCTCCAACCCGAGAGCCCGGAAGCGGAAGTCGAGCAGCACTTCGCCGATCTCATCTTCCGCTGGCGGGCGCTGCCGAGCCTCAACAGAGAGCTGCAGGAAGGCGCCGATCTTCTGTCCGACGCTTCTGACGCGGAGTACGAGCAATTCGCCGAGCTCCAGCAGCAGGTAGCGGGCGCCGGGAGCCAGCACGCGACCGACGATGCCGGCGACCGGGAGTCTGGCGAGAAGTTCAAGGAGAAGATTGCGCAGGTGCTGCGCGACAAGGGGTCATGGCAGAAAGGCCGGCGCCCCGACCACCGGCGCTAGAGCCGACACCAGCTCGCTAGTCAACCCTAGCCTTGTGCCGCTCTGAGTTCTGGCGGCTCGGGCCCTCGAAGCGTCCATAGCGTAACGCAAGCGTCGGCAAGACCAGGAGGTTGAGCGCCATTGAGGTCAGGAGGCCGCCGAGAATCGCGACCGCCATCGGACCTTCAATCTCCCGCCCCGGCTCGCTCATGCCGATCGCTAAGGGCAGAACGCCAAGCGCGGTTACCAGTGAGGTCATGACGATTGCGGGGAATCGATCTGCGGCGCCGCTGATTGCCGTATCATTGTCCCAGCACCTACCCTCGTCCCCGACAAGATGCTCGTAATGTGAGATCATCAGAATGGAGTTGCGCAGCGTGATGCCGAACAGGGTCACGAAGCCGACCATCGCTCCGAGGGACAGGAGGCCGCCGGAAGCGAAGACGGCGAGGACGCCGCCGGCCAAGGCGAAAGGCAGGTTGGCCAGAACGAGAAGCAGGTTGTTGACGTTGCGCGTCACCATCGACAGCAGGAGCACGATGCCAATGCCCGCGACCAGCGCATTGAGCAGGAGGTCCCGGCGAGCCTTCGACTGTCCCTCGGCGGCGCCTGCGAATTCGAGATAGGTCCCGGTGGGAAGCGCGACCTTGGCAGCGAGTTGCGCCTTGGCGTCGGTAACAAAAGACGCCACGTCGCGCCCGGCCACGTTGGCGGTGATCGTCTGCACCCGCCGCGCCCCTTGATGCAGGATCTGATAGCGCCCCGAGGTCTCGTGTATGTCGCCGAGTTGCTTCAGGCGCACATAGGCCCCACTCGGCGCGCGCAACGGCATGTCTGAGACCTGAGCGAGGCTCTGGCGGCTGCGCGGGGTCAGGATCACGATGATCGGGAACACGCGGTTGGCTTCATAGCCCTGGCCAACAGTGTCGCCCTGGTAGGCGGCGCGAATGAGATCGAGAACGTTGACGGCATCAAACCCCCACCGCTCAAGGTCCTGCTTGCGTAGCCTGATCGAGAGTTGCGGCATGCCAGGCGGCGATTGGATCTGAACATCCGTGGCGCCAGACACGCCGTTCAAGACCATCGCGATCTCTTGCGCTTTGGCGTCGATCAGATCGAGATCCTCGCCGAAGACGTTGACGACCACCGATGCCGTGTATCCCGACAGGGTCTCCTCGACTCGTTCGGTCAGAAACGTTTCCATGGCGAAGTTCACCCCCGGAAACCGAACAAGAACTCGCCTGATGTCGGCTTGGGCGAACTCCATCTCGTCGCCCCCGAGAGGCTTCAGGTCGATGTCGAACTCGCTGTTATGCGTGCCCAAGGTATCGTCGCTCTGTTCCGCCCGGCCGACGCGCTGCGCTACAGCCCGCACCACCGGCAGTTGTTTCAGCGCCGCGGTAACAAAGCCGCCCAGGCGCAAAGACTCGGCGATTGAAGTGCCCGGAACGGCCGACATATGTACGATGAAGTGCCCCTCCTTGAGCTCCGGAATGAAACTGCCGCCGAAGAAGGGAAGCGCGGCACAGCCGGCCACGGTGACAAGAATGCCTGCGGCGATCGCGGCGCGCGGCCGACGCGCAATTCGGCGCAGCACATTTTCATAGCGCCGTCTCGACCAGCGCAGGACTGGCGGCTCGGTCGCCTTCATCCCGGGTCGGGCGAGAAGCAACATCGACAGCGCCGGTGTCACGGTGAGCGCGACGAGCAGCGAGGCCAGCACCGCTAAGACGTAAGCCACGGCCAGCGGGCCGAAGAGCCGTCCGGCGAGACCGGGCAGCGCCACCACCGGGAGCGCCACCAAGATCACGGCGAAGGTCGCGTAGACAACGGCGCCGCGCATTTCGAGGCAGGCATCGAGCACCACACGCGCCAGCTGACGTGGCTGTCGTAGTCTCGCGTTCGCCCGCAGCCGCCTGAGGACGTTCTCCACGTCGATCACCGCGTCATCGACGACGACGCCAATGGCAATGGCGAGCCCGCCGAGAGTCATGGTGTTCAGCGTCGTGCCGAATGAATAGAGGACGATCACGGCGGCGAGCAGCGAGAGCGGGATCGAGATACAGGAGATCGCGGCGGTGCGGATGTTGAACAGAAACAGGAACAGAACCGCAATCACCAGCAGGGCACCGAGCAGGAGCGAGGAGCGCACATTGGCCGTGGCCGTGTCGATGAAGTTGGCGGGCCGAAAGATGTCGGGGTGAAGCTCCACGCCATCGCGCCGCAAGCTCGCTTGCAAATCGGCGAACGCGGCCTCGAGCCGTTGCGTGACCTCGACCGTGTTGGCCCCATACTGTTCCGAGACGACGAGTTGGACGCCGGTTACCCCGTCGATTGCTACGCCGCCAATCGGGGGCTCCGGCGCCTCGACCACATCGGCCACATTGGCGAGGGTGACGCTCGCGCCGCCTTGGTTCACCAGGACCGTGTGGGCCAAGTCCTCGGACGTGATCGACTGGCCCTCGCTCTGAAACACGATTCTCTGATTTGCCGTATCGAGGAAGCCCGCACCGCGAATGCCGGTGGCGCGGGTTGCCGCGTTCACGACGTCGTTCAAGCCGAGCCCAAAGGTGATGAGCTGGTCGGGATCGACCTGGACCTGAATCGACTTCGAGTCGCCGCCGAACACGGCGATCTTCGCCACGCCGGGCACAGCCAGCAGCCGCGGCCGGAGGGTCCAATCAGCGATCGTGCGCACCTCCATCAGCGATCGCGTGGTCGAGGTGAGGCCGGCCACAAGGACGACGCTCGTAGAGGAGGTCAGCGGAGTCATTGTGGGTGACTCGACACCCACGGGCAGCCGAGCTGCCTCATTGGCGAGCCGTTCCGCTACCAGCTGCCGGTCGCGATAAATGTCGCTCCCTGGCTCGAACGTGACGGTGATGACCGAGAGTCCCTGGATCGACGCCGAGCGCAAAGTGGCGACGCCCGGCGTGCCATTGATCACGCTCTCGATCTGCTGCGTGACGAGGACTTCGACCTGCTCCGGCGATAGGCCTGGAGCTTCAGTCTGGATCGACACTTGCGGCGGTGCAAACTCCGGGAAGACGTCATATTTGCTCCGCTGCAGGACATAGACGCCGTATCCCAAGACGATGCAGGCGAGAGCGATGACGACGCCGCGAAAGCGAATCGAGAAACCGATGAGCGCCGCCTGCGGCCCGTAGGGCTCCGCGCCCATTCCCTTAGCCTTCCTCGCCGACTCGGATCTGCGCGCGGAACTCCTCCGAAAGGAGCATCTGGGCCCCCTGGACCACCACCTCGGTGTCGCTTGTCAGGCTCCTGTCAAGATAGCCGTCCTCAGGCAAAGGATAGTCGGTCTCAATTGCACGCCGCGCGAACGTCGATGGGCCGGTCCGGACATAGACCCAGACTCTTCCCTGCCACCAGACCATCGCGGCCAGTGGAACAACGACGCCATCGACGGTCGACTCCACGGGAAGGAAGGCGAGAACGTTCATGCCAGGAAGAAGATCGTTCGAAGCCGGCACAGTGTAGAGAAAGCTCACGCCTTGAATGGAGACATTCGTTTTCGCTGCCGGCGAAATAAAATGGATT
>DASYIU010000294.1:0-13714 GCA_035997285.1 Methyloceanibacter sp.
CATGTGGTCAGTTTGGGCAACATCTTCTGTGGGGATCCTCGTTGGCGGGGGAGTGGCACCTAGTGTGGGAAGGGCGGCCCGCGCCTGCAAGGGCCAAACGGAAGGTGTTCAGGCCTATTTGGCGGGGCGCGCAGCCACACCCTCACCAGGATATTACCTCTTGACCCGCCTCCGGGGCGTCGGGTTCTGAGGCTGTCTCTCTCGTGGGAGCCTATAGCGCCTAACGGCCAAGGTTGCCTTCGTAGACTTGGTGAAGGGTGGCGCTCAAGGGCCAGCCCCGCCTCTGCTAGGACGCAATCCGGTAAGAAGATACGGGGGCTTCGGAGCCGGGCGGCATGACCGAGAGCCGAGACCAAGTGTTGTTCGCCGACCTCAAGGCGCTCACTGAAGAGCAGATCGAGGTAGGCCTCGCGGCGGGGGTATGGAGTGATCCGCTCCGCCCAGTCATACAGCACTACCTTTTCCAGATGAAGTTACAGCGGATTGAAGGAGAGGTGGCTGCGCAGCTAGGGGCTCTGCACGATGCGGGTGACGCAGTAAGGGTGGCTGTGGACGAAGCCAGCAGAGCAAAGACGAGGGCGACTGCCGCGCTTATCGTCGCGGCTGGGGCAATGCTGGCTGCGATGGCTGCGGCGTTCATCGCATTTCTGGCTTTGCGTAAATACGGGTTCCAACCTCCTTGGTGACGGGCTGACCAGTCCGCTGCTGGCCCCCTCGCCCAGGGCCGTCTCCTCATAGTTGCTTGGACAAGGGGGTGACATGGCGCTCGGTCCACAGGACCCCTCCCCCCTAAGCCACTGACCAGCCTCAGCTTTCAGGGGGCAACTTCGGCACAGGACTTAAGAGGATATTTACCCTTCCACTGCACAATTTTGGCACAGGAGCAGCCGGCTTCGGCCGCGCGTGATGGTTCGGGTGGGCTGTCCTCCGCCATGTAGCCTTTTGCGTAACGTAGCGAGTCTTGCGTCATGCCCAAACGCGTCCTGGTCGTCGACGACGACCCCGCTCAACGTCGTATTCTCGAAGAGTCCATCAAGCGGTTCGGCTATAGCGTCGCCACGGCTGAGACCGGCGACAAGGCGCTCGCCGCGCTCAAGGCCGACGCCGCAGGAGACATCTGCCTTGTCCTGCTCGATCTCGTCATGCCGGACACCGATGGCATGGCAGTGCTAGCCGCCATGCGGTCCTTCCCGCGCAAGCCGCCGGCCATCGTGCAGACGGCCCATGGCAGCATCGACGCGGCGATCTCGGCGATGCGGGCGGGCGCCGTCGACTTCGTGGTCAAGCCGGTGAGTCCGGAACGGCTCGAGGTCTCCATCAAGAACGCGCTTAAGATCGAGGCCCTTGCCGACGAGCTTATCCGCATCAAGGCCTCCCTCAGTGGCGAGCTCGGCTTTGCCGACCTGATCGCGGGAAGCGAAGCCATGACGAGGGTCATCGAGCTCGGCCGCAGGGCCGCCAATTCGACGATTCCGGTGCTGATCGAGGGCGAATCGGGCGTCGGCAAGGAGCTGATCGCCCGCGCCATTCAGGGCGAAAGCACCCGCAAATCGAAGCCCTTCATCACCGTCAATTGCGGCGCCATCCCCGAGAATCTGGTGGAGAGCATCCTGTTCGGCCACGAGAAGGGCTCCTTCACCGGCGCCTCCGAGAAGCGCACCGGCAAGTTCATCGAGGCCGACCAGGGTACGCTGTTCCTCGACGAGATCGGGGAGCTGCCGCTCGACGCTCAGGTGAAGCTGTTGCGCGCCCTGCAAGACGGCCACATCGATCCCGTCGGCGCCAAGCATCCGGCCAAGGTCGATTTCCGCTTGATCTCGGCGACCAATCAGAATCTGATCAGCCTCGTCAATGAAGGCCGCTTCCGCGAGGATCTCTATTACCGGCTGAACGTGTTCCCCATCTGGGTGCCCCCATTGCGCGAGCGCCTTGAGGACGTACCGGAGCTCGTCCGTCACTTCATCGCCCGCTTCGCCGCCGAGGAGGGCAAGCGCATCGACGGCATAGACGCCGACACGAGCGCCATGCTCAAGCGCTATACCTGGCCCGGCAACATCCGCCAGCTCGAGAACGCCGTGTTCCGCGCCGTGGTTCTTGCCGATCAGCCCATGCTGACGGTGAACGAGTTTCCACAGATCGCTGCGCATGTCGAAGGCTACGCGGTGACGGTGCCCCCGGCGCCCGCGCCGAAGAATCTTATCCCGCGCATCGAGGGGCCGGTCATGCTGGGAGAGTCAGCAGGGGCTCCCACCACCATCCATCTGCCATCGGCCAACGGCAAGGATGCCATCGGCATCCCGGCCCTGAGCGACAGCGGCGATATCCGGTCGCTCGAAGCTGTCGAGGCCGACATGATCAGACTTGCCTTTGGCCGCTACCGGGGAAGGATGACGGAGATCGCCCGAAGGCTTGGCATCGGCCGCTCGACCCTCTACCGCAAGATGCGCGAGATCGGGCTTGAGGCGAGAGCTAACTAGCTGACATCGCGAGGATTTGGCCGGAACGCCACCCAAGCGAAAAAATCAGAGTTGGGGGAACTTACCGTTCACCGCGCGGCATGGCTAAGGACGGGTGTTACGTTAGGGTCCTCGCCCTGCTGAATCGCGGCTGATTCGGCCTGAGGGAGCAAATCATGAGGCCTATCTGTCGTGTTGCGTTAACCTTGCTTTTGGTTGCCCCTCTGGCTGCGCCGGCATTTGCTGCCGAGCCCGATGCGCCTGATGCCCTGATCGGGCGCCCCGAGGCCATCCGCATCGCCGTGCAGAATCGCCTGTCCGCGAAATTCACCTCCACCACCGAAGCCAAGAAGAGCGAGCAAGGCGCGCTCGTGGAATATTATTCGGTTCCCGACCAGCATCTCCTGTGGGTGGATGAGAATGGCCTGACCGAGCGCGGCAAGGCCGTCATGGCCGAGATTGGGGCGGCCGACGACTATGGCCTTCGCGCTTCTGACTACGCGTTGCCCAAGGCTGACGGCTTCAACGCCGCCGATGCAGAAGCCACCGACCGGCTCGCCGACGCCGAGATCAGAATCAGCTATGCCGTGCTCGATTACGCCAATGACGCTCGCGGCGGCCGCATCAATCCGCCGCGCTTGAGCAAAAATCTCGACCCCGAGCTCGCGCTGCCCAACCCCTCGGAGGTGATCGAGTCGATCGCCATCCGCTCGGACCCGGCCGCCTATTTGCGCAGCTTCCAGCCCGACCAGCCGCAATTCGAGGCGCTCCGCCAGAAGCTCCTCGAGGCTCGCGGCGGCGGCAAACAAGCCGAGCCTGCTAAGCCTGCCGTGGTGATGATCCCCGACGGGCCGGTTCTCAAGCTCGGCGTCGACGACGAGCAGGTGGCGCTCCTCAGGAAGCGGCTCGACGTCCCGTCTGAGGTGGGCGCCAGCGACACCACGTTCGATGAGTCCGTGCTTGACGCCGTGAGGCGGTTCCAGTTCGCCCATGGTGCTGCTCCCGACGGACTGGTGGGCGCCGGCACCCGGCGGCTGCTTAACAACCCGCAGCAGCAACCGCAACACGCATCGGCAAGCCCCTCGCTGGTCAGGGCGCTGCTGATCAACATGGAGCGCTGGCGCTGGCTGCCCCACGACCTCGGCCCCTATTACGTCACGGTCAACATCCCCGAGTTCATGCTGCGCGTGGTCGAGGACAACAAGCCCGTGCACACCACGCGCGTCGTGGTCGGCAAGCCCGACAAGCAGACGCCGATCTTCTCCAACGAGATGCAGGAGATCGTGTTCGGGCCGTTCTGGAACGTGCCGACCTCGATCAAGGTCGAAGAGATCAGGCCCTATGTCCGCCAGGAGGCATCCTGGTTATTCGGCGGCGGCGGCTTCAACACCTCGGTGTTCCAGCGCCATAATCTCCGCGTCAAATATCTCGGACGGGAGGTTGACCCGGCTGCCGTCGATTGGAACCGGATCGATATCCGCAACACGGAAATCTACCAGCCGCCTGGACCGGACAATGTGCTTGGCAAGGTCAAATTCGTGTTCCCCAACAAGCATGACGTCTACATGCACGACACACCGCAGAAATTTTTGTTCGCTCAGTCCGTCCGCGCCGAGAGCCATGGCTGCATGCGGGTGCAGAATCCGGATCAGCTCGCCGCGGTCCTGTTGAAGCATGACCAGGGATGGAGTCAGGCCCGAACCATCTCGGCCATCGACGACGGCTACGACTCTCATGTTGCGCTGCAGCAGAGGATTCCCGTCTACATTACCTACTTCACCCTCAAGGTGAATAACGATGGGTCGATCTCGACCTACGGGGATATTTACGGCCACGACTCGCGTATGGCAGCTGCGCTCAGGCTTTAGCCCTGAAAAATCTGGGGAAATCCTGTTAACTCTACCTGGAGAATCCGGGTACCGTTAACTGGTTTGCCTTGTTTTTCCCGCAATTTGGCTAATACTCTTGCTTAACGGACGGCATGGGAAGGATGCCGGCCGCCGGTACCGGCCTGACGGGCCTGAGTACCTAACGGGGAAGCCGGCAGGGGAATGCCGGCGAGGGAAAGTTGGGGATGCGAATTCGGGGGAGCGTCGCACGTCGCGCCATGCTGGGCGCCGGGCTCGTGCTTCTGACCGCCACGGCATGGTGGTCGGCCACAGCCTACCGTGCAAGCGCTTTGGGTGAGACCCGCATCCTCTCCATCTTCAACATTCACACCAAAGAGACCATCACCGTCACCTTCAAGAAGGACGGCAGATACGACGAGGACGCTCTCAAGCGCCTCAACACTTTCATGCGCGATTGGCGGGCCGAAAAAGAGACCAAGATGGACCCCGAGCTGATCGATCACATCTGGATGCTGCATCAGCAGCTTGGCTCCAAAGTGCCGGTCCATCTCATCTGCGGCTACCGCACCGCTGAGACCAATTCGAATTTGAGGAAGCATGGTGGCGGTCAGGCCAAACGCAGCCAGCACATTCTCGGCAAAGCCGCCGACATCACCTTCCCCGACGTTCCCGTGAAAGTCTTGAGAAACTCGGCCCTCGTGTGGGAATGGGGCGGCGTCGGCTATTACCCCACCTCTGGCGTTCCCTTCGTGCATGTCGATACCGGCAGGGAGCGCATGTGGCCTAGGATCCCGCGGCTCGAGCTTGCTGCCCTGTTCCCGAAGGGCCACTCGGGATATTTGCCTCTGGATGGCAAGCCGATCACGCCGAAGGACTATCAGCTCGCCATGGCCCAGGGCGTGGTGACCAAGACCAGGCTGGCGGCCGCCGTCCGGCTGAATCCTGTCGCTGAGCCAGAGGACGTTGCTGACGCCGATGACGTGGCCGATACCGACACCGAGATCGTGGCGCTGGCTGAGCCTGAGGCGGTCGCGCCTGAGACCGTCGCTGCCGCTGAGCCCGAGGCGCAGATGCCGAGACCGATTCTAGCGTCCTTCACACCCGAAACGCCGGCTGAGCCTGCTGCCCCGCCGCCGCCGCAGAGGCTCTTTGCCTATGCGAGCGCCGGCGGAGTATCGCTGCCGCACCCGCACCTCCTTCCCAAAGAGCCTGCGGAAGCGGCCGCCCCGCTTTATCGTGATGCAGAGGTGGTGAGCGGGCCCGAGGCCGACGACGACCATCCCGAAGAGACGAGCTACGTGCCCTTCGAGATCACCAGCTTGATGACCGATGCCTCGGTCGCCTTTAGCCGCACGGTGGCGCCCCTCACCCATCCCGAGCAGGCGAATATCGACTACCTGTTCGACGACATGGCAAAGCCGACCGCCTTCACCTTCCGCAAGAGCTCCGACTACACAGGATTGGCTGCGGCTCAAACCTTCTCCGGCCATGCGGTGAGAGGCCTCTATTCGCAGTTTGCGGCAGCGGAGCCGGCTACCACCGCTCCGACGCAGCTCGCCCAAAACTCCCGCTAAGGCTTCGCCTTCAGCTAAGCTGTTCGCGCTCGTCTCGAGATGGTGGGCAAGATTCGCCGTTTACTGTCGCCTCCCCCTTGAGGGGGAGCGGAAACAACGGGACGTGCTCAGCTTCCCGATCGCTAAGCGGCCTCGGCCTCGGCCGCCATGCCGAGCGCGTGAAGATAGGTCGTGAGCACGGCTTCTTCCTCGCGCCTCTTGGTCTCGTCCTGCTTGCGCAGGCGGATCACGGCGCGGAGCGCCTTCACGTCGAAGCCGTTGCCCTTGGCCTCGGCATAGACCTCGCGCAGGTCTGCGGCGAGCGCCGCCTTCTCTTCCTCGAGCCGCTCGATGCGCGCGACGATGGTACGAAGCTGGTCTTTGGCTGATGTCTGGAGCTGCACTTTAAGAACCCCCGCATTTTTTGTGATTCGATCTGGACCCAAGCTTAGGTCTTGCAGATTTGCCGGGGCAAGGCGAGAGCGCGCTTATCCCGCTTATCCAAAGCGCGCATCTGTGAGGGCCTAAAGTTAGCTGGCGCGCTCGCGGGGCTTGGGCTTGGCTTCCGTCTGGAACTTCGCCTTCCACGCCTCGTAAGGCATGCCGTAGACGGTCTCCCTCGCCTCGTCCTTGCTGAGGGACACGCCCTTCTCCGCCGCGGCCTCCTGATACCAGCGCGAAAGGCAGTTCCGGCAGAAGCCGGCAAGCTCCATCAGCGCGAAGTTTTGCACGTCGGAGCGTTCCCGCAAATGCTCGACGAGACGCCGGAAGGCGGCCGCCTCGAGTTCGATCCTCGTCTTCTCATCCATGAGCTGTCGTCCTGTCTTGCTTGGTTTTGGCGAGGCTTCTTTAACACCCGCGGGGTCGGTATGGGAGCCATGCAGCTCGATCGCATGCAGAGGTCCGCCCGCGCTCATCACCTTGCCCATTACCTCTGCCAGCCGCTCGGCCCATTCGGCCTGACCTTCGTCCCCGAGGATCAGATCCTGGCGAACCTCGACAAGCGCGTGCGCGAGCCCGCGCACCGTGCCGTGGCGGTAGAGCGTGTCGCCCTTGAGCTGACCGGAATAGGGAACGTTGTCGCCGACCTCGATGCCGGGAATGGTCTTCAGGCCCTCAAGCAGCGGCAGCGCTAACCGCGCGTCCTTGTCCCACAGCACGCCGACCGCCCAGGGCCGCGGCACGCCCTTCCACGCCTGGGTAAAACTGTGCATCGACAGCAGGACCGGCGGCTTGCCGACGGCGACCGCCGCCTCGACCGCACGCTCGACCTCTGAGTGATAGGGCAGGTAGTAGCGCTCGATGCGGGCCGCGACCTCGGCCTTGTCGATACCGGCATTGCCGGCCACGATCAGCCCGTCGGAGATCTGCATGACGAGCGTCGGGTCGTCGAGGCCGCGATTGGGGTCGATCAGGAGCCGGGAGAACCGGGTGAGCAGGGCCGGCGCGCCGAGGAGAAGCGCGAGTCGTTCCGCCACGCCAGCCGCCCCGAGGTCGTAGGCGATATGGCGGTTGAGGTCCTGGGGAAGCAGCCCGAGGGTGCCGTAAGCCTCTGGGATCGTGTTCTCGGCGTGGTCGCAGAGGATGAGGAGGCCAAGGCCCGCGTCCCCTTTGATACTCCGATAGGGCTTGTCGCCCAGGTCGTGTTGTAGAAGAGTGTCCAGACTTCGCTCCCCACGTCCTTCCCCCCAGTCTTCTTACTTGCCCTTCCCTCCGCGCCGCGGCAAGAAAAAAGCTTGATGGCGGCCAAGGTTGCGACGCATTTACCCACGATTTTGAGCTTCCTTTTGCAGGCAAAAACTCGCTCTATAATCGGCCCGGGCTGGTCAGACAAACTCAACCAATTCGGTACTATCTTTCGAAATTCGTTTACCCTGATTGCAGGCCTAGACAGGATGATGCTTGCTTCCAACCTGATCCGGCATGCGGGCAGCACCCCGTTGGCCGCTCCCTCCCGTAAGGGGCGTAGCGTCACCTCTTCGCTTGCGCTCGCCCTTCTCGCCGGACTCTGTGCCACCCCTGCGTATGCCGATCTCAAGCTTTGCAACACGACGGCGAGCCGGGTCGGCGTCGCCATCGGCTATAAAGACGCCGAGGGCTGGGCCACCGAAGGCTGGTGGAACATCGCCTCCCACACCTGCGAGACCCTGCTCAAGGGGGTTCTCATTGGCCGCTTCTACTATATCCACGCCGTGGACTACGATCGTGGCGGGGAATGGGCCGGCACTCTCTTCATGTGCACCGACGACAAGTCCTTCACCATCCGCGACACCAAGGACTGCGTGAAGCGCGGCTACAAGCGCACCGGGTTTTTCGAGGTCGACACCGGCGAGGAGCGGGACTGGACCGTCCGTCTCACCGATCCTGAGGGTGAAGCGAAGTCGCAATGAGGCGCAATCGCCGGGTCAAGATCGTCGCCACGCTCGGTCCTGCCTCCAACAACGAAGCGATGATGCGCCGCCTGTTCGAGGCGGGCGCCGACGTGTTCCGCGTGAACATGAGCCACGCGACGCATGACGGCTTACGCGACATTCACGCCATCGTCCGCAAGCTCGAGCTCGAGTTTTCCCGTCCCATCGGCATCCTGGTCGATCTGCAAGGCCCTAAGCTGCGCATCGGCAAGTTCGAGTCGGGTGCCATCAGGCTCACCGAAGGCGACGTGCTGAGCTTCGTGCGGCGCGAAGGGATCGGGGCCTTGGGCCGCGTGCACCTGCCGCATCCGGAGATCTTCCAGGCGGTGCAGGCGGGCCACACGCTTCTCCTCGACGACGGCAAGTTCAAGCTCCGCGTCATCGATGCAAGCGACGTGCGGATCGACGCCGAGGTAATGACCAGCGGCGTGCTCGGCAGCCGCAAAGGCATCAGCCTTCCCGATACCGTGGTGCCCTTGGGCGCCATGACCGAGAAGGATCGCGCCGACGTCGACTACGCTCTTTCGCTCGGCGTCGCCTGGGTCGCGCTGTCCTTCGTGCAGCGGGGCGAGGACGTCGCCGAGGCACGCAAGATCGCGCGCGGCCGCGCCTCGGTGATGGCCAAGATCGAGAAGCCGTCGGCGCTCAACCGCCTCAAGGAGATCATCGACCTCTCCGACGCCATCATGGTGGCGCGCGGCGATCTCGGCGTTGAGATGCCAGTCGAGAAGGTCCCGGGTCTGCAAAAGCAGATTACCCGCGCCGCGCGGAACGCCGGCAAGCCCGTGGTGGTCGCCACCCAGATGCTGGAATCGATGATCTACTCACACGCGCCAACCCGGGCCGAGGTCTCCGACGTCGCCACGGCCGTGTTCGAGGGCGCCGACGCCATCATGCTGTCGGCGGAATCGGCGGTCGGCAAGTTTCCCGTCGAGGCGGTGGAGACCATGGACCGCGTCGCCATGGAGGTGGAGCGCGATCCCCTCTACGAGGCGATCATCCACGCTCAGCGCATCGGTCCCGAGGCGACCGGCGCCGACGCCATCTCGGCCGCGGCCCGCACCGTGGCCGAGACCCTGAACCTTGCCGCCATCATTTGCTACACGGCGTCTGGCGCGACCAGCTTGCGCGCTGCCCGCGAGCGGCCGGCCCAGCCGATCTTGGCGCTGACCCCGATCCCCGCCACGGGCCGCAAGCTCGCGCTCGTGTGGGGGCTGCATTGCGTGCTTACCGACGACCCCCGCGACCTCGATGACATGGTCGCCAAGGCCTGCCGCATCGCCTATCAGGAAGGCTTCGCGCTCCCCGGCCAGCGGGTGATCATCTTGGCCGGCGTGCCCTTGGGGACGCCCGGCGCCACCAACATGCTGCGCATCGCCTTTGTCGGCGACGGCTCGGAAGACTACTAGCCCGCGCTAGATATCCTGGCCCTCGACCTCGTGGGACAGCTCCTCGACCGCCCGGCGCGTCTCATCGAGAAACGGGTTTACCGCAAGCGCCTTGCGATAGGCTTCGAGCGCGTCCTTCTTGGACCCCATCGCCTCGAGCACGGTGCCAAGGTCGCTAATCGCCTCGTAGTGTTTGGGGTCGAGGTCGAGCGCCCGCCTGAGATCGGCAAGGGCGAGCTCATAGTCCTTCTGCAGATAATGCACCGTTGCCCGCTGACGCCAGGCTTCGGCGTCGTCGGGTGCGATGTCGATCGTCGCATCGAGGATGCGGAGCGCAAGGTCGAGGTCCGATTCCTTGACGAACCGCTCGGCGCGGCTCATCAGGAGGTCGACCGTGTCGCTGCCGGATTGGCCCCATAGCGTCTCAATGGACTCGGTGATCGGCTCCGCCGCGGTGGCGTCCTTAGCGGCGCCGAGCTGCTGGTAGAGATTGGCCAGCACCTTGGGTCTTTCGAGAGGCGGCGGCAGAGGCATCGCGTCGGTGGACGGAGCGAGCTTGTCCTGCTTGTTTTCTTGCGCCGACTGAGGCGGCGCCGACCCATCGCCGCCCTTCTTGACGTCGGGCGGCACTTTCTCGTCCGGCCCGGCCTCATCGGGCTCGATCACGTCATCGGGCTGCTCCACTCCGGCGCCGCCGGTCAGCTCGTCGTCGGATTGCTCGACGCCCGTTGGCGGCTGAGGCTCCTGCGCGGCTGCTTCAGAGCGCGTCCCGCACCAGGCGATGAGAGCAAGCGTCAGCGCCGCGTGAAGGAGCTTGGCCGGATGTTGGGTGCGGACCATGGCCGTCCGCCCTCAAAGCCATGCGACGGTAAGAGGCTTCAGGCAGAGATGAGCCTTAAGCCGCATCTCTGAGCCCTAGCCCTGGCGCGCTTTGTAGCGGCGGTTGGTCTTGTTGATGACGTAAAGCCGTCCCCGCCGCCTGACCACGCGGTTGTTGCGATGGCGGTTGCGCAGGGCTCTGAGCGAATTCTTGATCTTCATGGCAAGCATCCATCGTTGCAGGAAGGGGCCTCGGGCACGCTTTGGCAATAGGCCACCCTCGAAGCTGGCGGACCATAAAAAGGCCGGCGGCCGCTGTCAACGATTGGCGCAGGAATGGGGCGGTTGACAGCGTGGGCGCGCGTACCTATACTTAACCATATGGTTAAGTATCAAGAGATGGCGCTCGACCGCACCTTTGCCGCGCTTGCCGACCCAACCCGGCGCGCGCTGCTGGCGCAACTCGATCGGCGCGAGAACGTTTCGATCAGCGAGCTCGCCCGGCCGTTCCCGGTTTCGCTTCCGGCGATCATGAAGCATCTCGACGTCCTGTCTGATGCCGGCCTGATCACCCGCACCAAGGCCGGCCGCACCGTATCCTGCCGCCTAGCCGCGGCGCCCATGCAGAAAGCCGTAAGCTGGCTCAACCATTACGAGCGCTTCTGGTCTGAGCGGCTCGATCGCCTTGCCGCATTCTTGGAGGAGGAAGAATCATGTCCGTCCAATCCGCCGTCACCGCCAAGCCCAGCCTCACCCTCAAACGTCGTCTCAATGCGGCGCCGAAGAAAGTCTACGCCGCTTGGACGGAGCCCGAAAAAATAGCGAAGTGGTTCGGGCCCGAAAAGATCGAGACCTTGCGCGCCCAGGCGGACGCGCGCGTTGGCGGCAGCTTCCGCATCGTCATGCGCAGCGCCGACGACGAGGAGCATGACGTCAGCGGCATCTATCGCGAGGTGGTCCCCAACGAGAAGCTCGTGTTCACCTGGGCCTGGCGCTCCACCCCTGAGCGCGAGTCGCTCGTCACCATCCTGATCAAGTCCGATGGCGGCGGGTCGCTTCTGACCCTCACCCACGAGCAGTTCTTCGACGAAGCCGCACGCGACCGCCATGCGGAAGGCTGGGCCGGCTGCCTCGACAAGCTTGAGCATTATCTCGCGTAACCGAAGGAGACCGATATGGCACAGACGGCAAAGAAACACCGCGAAGCCGACAACACGGACGCATCAGGATGCACGTCGCACGGCACTTTCTGCTGGAACGAGTTGATGACACGCGACGTGAAGCGCGCGCAGAAATTCTACGAGGAGACGATCGGCTGGACGTTCTCGCCGATGCCCATGGCCGACGGCCGCACCTATTGGTGCGCCATGCTGGGAGATAAGCCGGTCGCTGGCATGTTCCCGCTCGACAAGCCCGAGTTCGACGGCGTGCCGGAGAACTGGATGTCGTATCTCGCCGTCGATGACGTGGACAAGCGCGTCGCCAAAGCCGTTAAAGCCGGCGCCAAGCTCATGAAGCCGATCTTCGACGTGCCTGGTGTGGGCCGCATCGCCATTCTGACACAGCCCGGCGGCGCCGGCATCGGCTGGATGACGCCTGTCCAGGGCTGAGCACCGACCCGTCTCGCAATCAGTGGAGTCGAACATGCAACAGCACAAAATCGTCTCACCCAATGAATGGATTGCCGCGCGGAAAGCGCTTCTCGCCAAGGAAAAGGAGCTGACGCGGGCACGCGACCACTTGAGCGCCGAACGGCGCGCCCTCCCCTGGGTCAAGGTGGAGGAGACCTACGTCTTCGATACGCCCGAGGGCAAGAAGACGCTCGCCGAGCTGTTCGGCGGAAAGTCCCAGCTCCTCGTCTACCATTTCATGCTCGGCCCGGGCTGGGAGGAGGGCTGCCCCAGCTGCTCCTACCTCGCCGATCATTTCGATGGTGCCGTCATCCACCTCGCTCAGCGCGATGTGACGTTAGTCGCGGTCTCGCGCGCGCCGCTCGCCGAGATCGAGGCCTTCAAGAAGCGGATGGGTTGGGGTTTCAAATGGGTGTCGTCGTTCGGCAGCGACTTCAACTTCGACTACCACGTGTCGTTCCCGGCGGACGTGGTCGGCAAAGACGGCGACTACAACTACGGAAGGCAAGAGATCGACAGCGACGAGATGCCGGGCGCGAGCGCCTTCTACAAAGACGCCAGCGGCGCCGTCTTCCATACTTATTCGGCTTACGCGCGCGGGCTCGACATCCTGGTCGGCGCGTACAACTTGCTCGATCTCACGCCCAAAGGCCGCGACGAGGCTGAGCTTCCCTGGGCCATGGCTTGGGTGCGGCGGCACGACGAGTACGAGGACGCCAAGACATCTCAGTCCTGCTGCAGCTCCGAAGGACTCGAGGACGACGCGGCCTGATCCAACGAGGGCCCGACGAACAACATAGTCATGGAGTAAGTCATGCCCATCGCAGCTCAAAGGATCATGCCCTGCCTGTGGTTCGATACCGAGGCAGAGGAGGCGGCCAATTTCTATTGCTCCATTTTCAAGGACTCGCGCATCGAGACGATCAGCCGCTACGGGACCGAGGGACACGAGAAGCATGGTCGAGAGCCGGGCTCTGTCATGGTCGTGGTGTTCGATCTCGAAGGGCAAAGATTCGTCGGCCTCAACGGCGGTCCCCACTTCAAGTTCACCGAGGCAATCTCGTTCCAGATCCACTGCCAGAGCCAGCAAGAGGTGGACTACTATTGGAGCAAGCTCACCCAGGGCGGCAAAGAGGTTCAGTGCGGCTGGCTGAAGGACAAATTCGGCCTCTCCTGGCAGGTCGTCCCGACTGCCCTCATCGACATGCTGATGGATTCCGACTCCGCCAAGGTGGCGCGGGTGAACAAGGCCTATCTGCAGATGAAGAAGTTCGACATCGAAGCATTGAGGCGCGCCTTCGACGGAAAACCATAAGGTCTGGCGCCTGCGAGCCTAAATATCAAGGAGGATCGATAACATGACGCTCAGCGAGCAAGGCGGGAAGACCGACACTCACGCTGCGTGGCGCCCCCATCAACGCCACGGAGGAGGAGCGCAAGACCTTCGCCGGCATGTTCGACTGATGCGGCAGGGCTGGACCCGAACGTTCGACCGGCTCGCCGATTATTTCGCCAAAGCCTGAAGTTTATTGCTCCGGCGAGGAACCCGACGCACCCAAGGAGTACATCATGCAAGTCAATCCCTATTTGATGTTCAACGGCAAAT
>DASYIU010000295.1:0-4983 GCA_035997285.1 Methyloceanibacter sp.
GCGGACACCAAGAAACTGCCGCGTCAAACGTTCGAAAGAAGCCGGCAGCGCCAAGATTAAGAGCACTACCGGCCGCAGTAAAACGTTGACGAGAAAAGCGGTCCCTAAGAAGTCGGTACGCAAGGTAGCCAAAAAGTCCGCGGCTAAGACACGGCGAGCAGCTCCGAAGGGCAAAACTAAGGGCAAGCGCTCTAGTAAATAACTAGGCGGGGGACGAGACTGGCCGCTACGCCCTACAGGGCCACTTCCAGCTCAAGCGAGACCCTGCGAATCGAAGTCAAACTGTGCCCTGCCTAACGCCCCCTCATCGCACCCTGAATAAGGGCGAGCCAAATCCCTCGTGCTCGGCCGGCGCAGTCGTTCCGCAGTGGGCAAAGTCCCACAAGAGACATCGCGCAGAGTGACTCCTACTTTCTACGCTTACGCGTCTTGTTGCTTTTGCCAGCCTTCGATAGAGCGATGGCGACGGCTTGTTTCTGCGGCTTACCCGCCTTCATCTCGGTTTTAATGTTTGAACTGACGGTCTTGCGTGAGGAGCCTTTCTTTAGGGGCATGGCGGTGGTCCTTTGCTGAGGGAGCGCGCTAAACCCGGTATCTGATCGAGGAGTTCCTTTGTGATCGGAACGCGGTCAGCCAATCCATCTTTTGGGACCAGCGCGGTTCTGCCAGCCGCGTCAGCGCCAAAGCGCGAGAAGCCCGGTTGGTTCGCGCCGCCCGGGCTTTTTTTGCTGGCGAAAAATTGAAGCGTCGGCTGGAACCAATCTCCCCGGTAGTGCTTTCAATGGCCGGCGCGGCTCTCACCCGCCCCTCCCCCGGCAATAAAGTTAGGGGGCCTGATTGTCCGTCCTCTCGATGAGTTGCCCAATGGCTCTGACTGATTTGCCCGACGCAGAACTCCGGTTTGAGCTTTCCGGTAACGCGCTGGGGTCGAGAGTGGCGGCAATCGCTCGAGCGATTCTCCGGAGGCGAAAAGCTGAGAGATTGGCTGAGTGGCTCAAGCGGCACGGTTGGCTCGGAGCACTATTGGCCGCCGTCAGATCGGCCGGCCTTTTTCCTGCTTCCGAAAAAACTAAACGCTCACGAGGGCCGCTGAACTGAGAAAGGATCATTTCTATGGATAAGGATCGCATTAAAGGTTCTGCCGAACAGGCGAAAGGCAAAGTGAAGGAAGTCGCTGGCAAATTGACGGGTGATGCCAAACTCGAAGGAGAGGGCAAAGCCGATAAGGCGGCGGGCAAAATCCGCAATGCTGTCGGGGGCATCAAGGACGCGCTGAAAGACAGGTAGCGGATACTCCACTCAGGTCATGCGCGGAATTTTTGTGTGGCTTTCGCGAAGGTCGCATCGTCGAAGGGGTGTCTTGCTGGATATCAAGCTGATCCGAGCTACGGGACTGCGGTCTTTTTTGCCCTCAAAGCAGTGTGGGGAATCGCACGCGACCTTGGTATCCGCGCCGAGGTAGGCACCCTCGATCCAGCTCAATTAGACGAACACTGGATATTGCCGGTGAGCTTCCATGCCGCCTTGAAGGGCCTCGGTGGCGACCCGGTGGCGACCCCCAAAGCACTCGTCGGAGCGACTCCCAATGAAAAAGCCCGCTAAGTGCTTGACTTAGCGGGCGAAATTTGGTTGCGGGGGTAGGATTTGAACCTACGACCTTCAGGTTATGAGCCTGACGAGCTACCGGGCTGCTCCACCCCGCGTCAATCCAACTGCCGCCCCACCGCGGAAGGGGGCCGGAACCTATAGCAGGTTCGTGGAAGATGTGAAGCGCGCTACCGCGGCCGGCCATCAGCCGCGTGCGCCACCCTTATATGGGCCTTCGCGGCGCTTTTGTGAACTCTTTCCGAACTCCCCAAACGGGGAACCTGCGGGCTTTGGCCAACCGAGCCAGCGCTGGGTGCGGAACCCGCGGATCCGATAGCCGCCGTCGGGGGTGCGCTCGAACAGCCAGCGGCGGGCGGCGAACCGGTCCCGCACGAAATATGGAACAACCGTCCCGAGGATCGCGCCGAGCACGGCGTCGGTAAAATAATGCTCGCCGATCAGGACCCGGCTTGCCGCGATCCAGAACGCCACCGTGTAGAGCAGCACCTTCCCGCGCGGCCACAGCATGGCGATCACCGTGGCGAAAGCGAAGATGTTGGTGGCGTGGCCCGAGGGCAAGGACGCGTAGTCGGGCGAAAAGGCGAACAGCTTGAACTCGAACGGCCCCATGGCGTCGAACAGCTTCGGCCGCGCCCGGCCAAGGATGTTCTTCGTCAGCGTGGCGATGAGGCCCGCGCCGCCCACGCTCACGAAGGCGAAGCCGATGGTGCTTGCGATCAGCCCATAGCCGGCTGCGTTCCTGAAGCCGACATTGCGCTGGCGGAGCACCAGCGCAAGCGCAATTGCCGCCCCGGTCGGGATCAGCATCCAATTCGATTTGCCGATATCAGTGACCGCCTTGAAGGCCTTCCGCTCCTCCGGCGCCAGCGCCCTCGAGCGCTCGAGCATGAACGGATCGAACAGGAGAAAGCCCAAGAGGACGAGGGAAAGCGCGAGAACCACCTGCTCGACGATGGAGAGGTCCTTCAAGCGCAACGTCATGCTTGCTCGCTTGGCCAAGGTCTGAGCGGCCGGCCGGTCAGGCGACCCTGGCCGGACTTGGCGCGCGCTCGCCGAGCCAAATGAAATAGATGTTGCGCGAGTAGATCACCAGCCCGGTCGCTTGGCCAAGGATGAACACCGGGTCGGCTCGATAGATGGAATAAGCGAGCAGCAGGAGGCCACCGAAAAAGCTGAAATACCAGAAGGTCTCGGGGATGAGGCTCGCCCGCGCCTTCTCCGTTGCGATCCATTGCACGAGAAAGCGCGCCGAGAACAGGAGCTGGGCCGCCAGGCCGATAAAGATCCAGATCAGCTCGCTCGTCGGCGTAGCCTGCCACCAATGAACAAGGTTTGCCGCATACATCTCGGTTCACCCCCCTCGATTTACTGAACGCTTATGGGCGCCAAGCCCGCCTCCGGTCTCGGCGTCCGCTTTGTCTAGCAAAACCCCTGCGCTCGCGCCCGATACATCTTCTGCGATCGGCGGAATGAGCGTCCGCTTGCGCAGCCAGCTCACACCCACCAGGTCATATAGCCCAATCAAAGCGCGGCCGAGATTGGTGTATTTTTGACGCGCCCCTGAGCCTTGGCCGATCGTTCACCGCCTCATAGGCGATTTCATGGCCATAAGTGAGGAACAGAGCCGGCAGATAGCGGTGCATGCTGGTGAAGTAGGGGAGCTCGAGATAGGCGTCACGCCGATAGAGCTTGATCCCGCAGCCGGTGTCGGGGCCACCGTTTGTCGCGGATCCAATTGGCGAAGCGCGAGGCCGCCTTGCGCGACCCGGGCCCCTTGCGACCTGCCCTGATCCCGGCGGCCACGGCCGGCTCCAGACCCTGGCTTCCCAGCCGCCCGGCAAGCCGCATGATGTCGGCCGGATCGTTTTGGCCGTCTCCATCCATGGTGGCGATGACGGGAAAGTGGGCGGCCAGAACTCCCGTCCTGAGCGCAGCACTTTGTCCGCCGCGGCGCCCATGCCGCAAATAGCGGAGCGACGGATATTTAGTGAGGAGCGCCTTGATCTCGGTCCCCGTCCCGTCGTCGCTCCCGTCGTCGATCGCAAGCACCTCCCCGAGCGCCGTTGCTGAAGGGCGGCCGCGTGGTCGTGGTCGTGCTCCTGGCCTTTGCCCTGTTCGCCCCCAACGTGATCTGGAACGCCGAGCACGGCTTTCCCACGGTCAGGCATACCGGCGCCAACATCGGCTGGAAGCCCCATTCATTCATCCCCTGCGGCTGGTCGAGTATTTCGGGCTGCAGTTTGGCGTCTTCGGGCCCATCCTGTTCGCCGTATTGCTGCGCGCAAGCTGGCGCGAGATCCGTCACGGGTCAGATCCGGGTAAGGTCCTGCTGCTCTCCTTCTCGTTGCCGGTGCTCGCGCTCCTATGCGTCCAGGCGCTGATCTCCCGCGCCCACGGCAATTGGTCGGCGACCGCCTTTCCCGCGGCATCGATCCTCGTCACAGCGACCATGTTCGAGCTAGACTGGCGCATCCTGTTCGGGGTGTCTCTCGGGCTGCATCTCGCGATCGCGGTGGTGCTCGCGGCGGCCCTCACTTTCGCGCTGCAACTGCCGATGTTCGAGCGGCTCCAGTTCCTGTCCCGCGTCGTCGGCTGGCGCGGCGTTGCTGATGCCGTGCGCGGAAAATTGGAGCAGGAGCACTATGGCGCGCTCCTAGTCGACACGCGCGAGATGGCCGCCGAGCTGCTCTATTATCTGCGCGACGAGCCCATACCGCTTTATGTGTGGCCGTCAGGACCTTCGCCGAGCGACCAGTACGAGATGACCCGGGCGTTCACCGCCGGGGCTCCTGAGCCCGTCCTGTTCGTTTCGCTGAAGCGCTGCCCAGAGAGCTTCGCGAAGTCGTTCGGCACGTTCACCAATCTTGGATGCAGAGCGTGACCCTCGTGGCGGCGAAGGCGCGCATGGTGCACTTTTGCCGCCTTGCCGATTACAAGGGTGAGCCTGCGCCTGCGCCGGAAGCTTCGGCGCCTTGAGCCTCTAGCGGCTCGAGCTCGTCTCCGGCGGACCGCTTGCTGCCACCGGAACGCGGACGTCGACGGTGCCGGCATGGGCGAATTCGAGCGTGAGCAGCAGCTCCTCGCCGACTTCGAGCGCATCCTCCAGTCCAACCAGCATCAGATGCGTCCCACCCGGCTCGAACACGAGCGAGGCGCCCGCCTCGATAGGAAGCCCGCCCTCGACTTTGCGCATCTGCATGATGCCGTCGGCGGTCATCGTGGTCTGATGCATCTCGACGGCTTTGGCCTTCGGCGTGCGCGCCGATTTGAGCACGTCGTCGGTGGGACCTTTGTTGGCGATGGTCATGTAGGCGGCGGTGGTCCGGCCTTGCCCGATCGTAGCTCTGGCCCAGGCATCGGCCACGTGGAGGCCCG
>DASYIU010000296.1:0-3699 GCA_035997285.1 Methyloceanibacter sp.
CGCGAGGAAGGATGTTCATGGCGGGCTCCCCACGAAACGGAGAGAACACTTCGTGAAGGCTCACGTTTGCAATACGTTTTCAATTCGGCACTGGTGAGGATTCAATCCTATCGGCGGGGTCAGAGGCCGATACTGAAAGCATTGAGAATGAAACAGTATTGGCGGAGAGGGTGGGATTCGAACCCACGGTACGGTTACCCGTACAACGGTTTTCGAGACCGTCCCATTCGACCACTCTGGCACCTCTCCGTCGCTCATGTAGCTTGCCGCTTGGCCGGCGGCAACCTACGCTGCGCCGAAATGCCATGAAGAGGTGGGGCGGAGGCTCTCGCCGCTCAAGCCGCCGCCAATTGACTTATCGGCCTCGGCATCTATATTGCGCCGCCTAGCGGCTCCTTTTACGAGGGTCTGTCGGTGCGCTTTCGCGCCGGTCTTTCAGTCCCAAGAGTTTGGACGGATCAATCCCATGTTCGCGGTCATTCGCACGGGCGGCAAGCAATATCGCGTGGCGCCGAACGACATCATCGAGATCGAGAAGATTGCCGGCAAGCCCGGCGATATCGTTGAGCTCGGCGAGGTCATCCTGCTTGGCGGCGAAGGCGCCCCCAAGACGGGCAGCCCCACGATTGCCGGCGCGCTGGTCGCTGCAGAGGTGATCGAGCAGAAGCGGGGCGAAAAGATCATCGTCTTCAAGAAGAAGCGGCGCAAGAACTACCGCCGCAAGAACGGGCATCGTCAGGCGCTGACGGCGCTCCGCATCACCGAGATCTTGACCGACGGTAAGAAGCCGTCGAAGCAGGCGGCCAAGCCCGAGCCGAAAAAGGCCGAGAAGGCGCCTGCCGCGGCTAAGGCCAAATCTGAGACGAAGAAGGCTGAGACGAAGCCGGCCGCGAAGAAGGCTAAAGCCAAGGATGCTGCGAAGAAGCCCGCGACCAGGGCGGCAGCGAAGGCGGCAACCAAGAAGCCGGCAGCGAAGCCGAAGAAGAAGTAAGGGAGCCAACCATGGCACACAAGAAAGCAGGCGGCTCCTCACGCAACGGCCGCGACTCGATCGGACGGCGCCTCGGCGTTAAGAAGTCGGGCGGCCAGAGCGTCATCCCCGGCAACATCATCGTCCGCCAACGCGGCACCAAATGGCACCCGGGCGACGGCGTCGGCATGGGCAAGGACCATACGATCTTTGCGGTTCGCGAGGGCGAGGTCACCTACGCGACCAAGCAGAAGGGCCGCGTCTATGTGTCGGTGAAGCCGCACTAGGCTTCGCCCGGACGTCTCATCCCGTTTCGATCCGGTCTCGCGCGCGGGCGTCCTCGCGTGTAATTTCCCCCTCGTGGATATCAGCACCCCAAGGCTCTTGCTGCGCGCGCCCGCGCGTGCCGATGCGGCGCGCATCAGCCTGCTCGCCGGCGACTATGACGTGGCCAGCATGACCGGCACCATCCCCCACCCATACAGCGAAAGACAAGCCGCCGAATGGATCGACAGCGTTCTTTCCGGCGAGGAAGGAGTCGTGTGCTCGATCCTGAGGTCAGGCATGCTGATCGGCTGTAGCGGCTATCGCGCGTTTGGCGAGGACCACGCCGAGCTCGGCTATTGGATCGGCAAGCCCTATTGGGGCATGGGCTACGCGACGGAGGCCGTGCGCGCGCTCATCCTTTATGCTTTCGAAGCTGACGGCTTCGACTATCTCACGGTCGGCCATTTTGCCGACAATCCAGCTTCGGCGCGGGTCATCGCCAAGTTCGGCTTCACCCCGCGCGGCAAAGAGGTGCGCGACTGCGCGGCACGGGGCGCACGAGCCCCCTGCCTGACCTATCGGCTGGACCGCGCCCGGGCGCTGGCGGACTTTCGGACAGCCTGACGCTCCTTCAAATCTGTGCAGGCTTTAGTGTAAGCGAAAGCGCTGTAGTGCTAAGCCCTCCCCATGCAGTTCCTCGACCAGGCCAAGGTCTATGTGCGCTCCGGCGACGGGGGCAACGGCTCGGTCAGCTTCCGGCGGGAGAAGTATGTTGAGTTCGGCGGCCCCGACGGCGGCGACGGCGGCAGGGGCGGCGACGTCATCCTGGAATGCGTGGCCAACCTCAACACCCTCCTCGACTATCGATACCAGCAGCATTTCAAGGCCAAGAAGGGCGGTCACGGCATGGGCCAGAACCGCTCAGGCGCCAAGGGCGCCGATGTCGTGCTCAAGTTGCCTCCCGGCACGCAGATCCTCGATGCCGACGGCGAGACGCTCATCGCCGACCTGACCAAGCCCGGCGACCGCCTCGTGCTCTTGCGCGGCGGCAATGGCGGCTTCGGCAATGCCCGCTTCAAGTCCTCGACCAACCAGGCGCCGCGGCACGCCAATCCCGGCCAGACGGGCGAGGAGTTGTATATCTGGCTCCGGCTCAAGCTCATCGCCGATGCCGGCATTATCGGGCTCCCCAACGCCGGCAAGTCGACCTTTCTTGCTGCGGTCAGCGCAGCCAAGCCTAAGATCGCCGATTATCCCTTCACCACGCTCCATCCCAGTCTCGGCGTGGTGCGCATCGACGGGACGGATTTTGTACTGGCCGACATCCCCGGGCTGATCGAAGGCGCGCATGAGGGTGCCGGCCTCGGCGACCGTTTCCTCGGGCACGTCGAGCGCACCGCGGTCCTCTTGCATCTGATCGATGGCACCCTTGATGACCCGGCGGAGGCCTACGCCATCATCCGCGGCGAGGTTGAAGCCTATGGCGCAGGTCTTGAGGACAAGCCCGAGATCGTCGCCCTGTCAAAAGCCGACGCCGTGCCGAAGGACGAACTCAAGAAGAAGGCGCGCGCGCTGAAGAAGAGGGCCGGCACCGAACCGCTCATCGTCTCTGCCGCAAGCGGCGCCGGCGTGCCGCCAGTTCTGCGAGCGCTTGCCGCCGCGGTCAGGGACATGCGGGAGCAAGACAAGATGGACGTGACGGGCGAGGCGACGGCGTTGCCGCGGGGGTGGCGCCCATGAGAGAGGAATGGACGAGCGCCAAGCGGCTCGTGGTCAAGATCGGCTCGTCGCTCCTCGTCGATACGGCGACCGGAACGCTCCGACAGACCTGGCTCGAGGCGCTCGCCGACGACATCGCCGCGCTCAGGAAAGAGGCCAAGGAGATCGTCGTGGTCTCCTCGGGCGCCATCGCGCTCGGGCGCAACGCGCTCAAGCTGCCCAAGGGCGCGCTCAAGCTCGAGGACAGCCAGGCTGCGGCGGCGGTCGGACAGATCGACCTTGCGCATGCCTATGAGGACGCCTTTCGCGCCCGCGGCCTGGTGGCAGCGCAGGTGCTGCTCACTCTCGGCGATACGGAAGAGCGCAGGCGCTACCTCAACGCGCGCAGCACCATGACGACGCTGCTGAAGCTCGGCGCCGTGCCGGTGGTGAACGAGAACGACACGGTGGCGACGAGCGAGATCCGCTATGGCGACAACGACAGGCTCGCGGCGCGCGTGGCCTCGATGATGAGCGCCGATTGCCTCGTGCTGCTGTCCGACGTCGATGGCTTCTACACCGCGCCGCCGGGGTCGCGCGCGGATGCGCGCCGACTCGACGAGGTGACCGACATCACGCCGGAGATCGAGGCGATGGCGGGCGATGTGGGGTCGGAGCTGTCGAGAGGCGGCATGGTGACCAAGATCGAGGCGGCGAAGATCGCGGTCTTCGGCGGGACCCATATGGTGATCGCCAGCGGCAAG